>CBDUEE010000001.1:0-36893 GCA_965366105.1 uncultured Flavobacterium sp.
GATAAGCTAATTTGATATAGAAACTAATCCTATTCACTAAAATTCATGTTTTTAAATAAAAACAACCATTAACCACCACAGAATAGGAATACTTTCCACCCAAAAAGAAGTATAATATTTAGATCGTTTTTCATTTACAAAAATTAAAGAAAACGACACTAAAACCACTAAAATACAATTCACGATTAGTTGCTTAACATCAAAATTACTTTTCAAAAATTCTAAAAAGTAGAAAAGAATCATCAGTGCAATTCCTAGATTCTTTGTCAATTTCGCACCTATTTGCTGGGGTACTGTTTGTAGATGCGGATCATCTTTTGACATATCAATGATTTCAAAAACAAGGATTAAAACAAAAATCAGAATAAATCTTTGGCTGCATTTTAGAAAAAAATCAGAGGTTATGGCAACCTCAGCATTCAATAGCGGTAATCCAATAGTTACACCAACCCAACACAGCGCTACGATATAAATTTTTACTCCAGCCCAATTCCGTGCATTTTTTCTATTTGGAAAAAAAGGAAGTGTGTACAACAATGTAATACTCAAAAAAGCAACAGCTGTTATTTGAGTAATTCGCGCTAATAGAAAAAAATAATAACCAACTAAAGCCAGCGAACAAAGACTAAATATTGCAATTAACTTTAATTCGTTCCGCATTTGGGCTTTTTTGGCTCTAGCCAAGGCATCGTATTTTACAAAATTGTATCCTACAACTGTTCCAAAAAAAGCAAAGTTCGCAACAGTTTCATCATAAGGAATGTGGAACATATGTTGAGTCATATGAACTAAAGCATAACAAGACAAACCCACATGAATACTGCTATTTATATAAAAATCAAATAGTAATTTAAAAACCTTCATTAGACAAAATTAATCAAAGTGTTAATAAGAACGGCTATTAGTTGAAAAATTCACAGAAAATCAACTCAGAAAAGGCTATTTATAGCATATTAATATTTAATTTTACAGCCTTTTAAAACAAGAAACACACAACACATTTTATATACAATGAAAACAGACGCTTTTGCTTTAAGACACATAGGTCCGAGAGAAAATGATTTAGAACACATGTTGAAAACAATTGGAGCTGAAACTCTTGATCAATTAATTGACGAAACTATTCCTAGCGATATTCGTTTAAAATCTGATTTAGATTTAGCACCTGCAATGACTGAATATGAATATTCAAATCACATCACTCAATTAGGGAATAAGAATAAAATGTTCCGATCGTACATTGGTTTAGGGTACAATGAAGCAATTATTCCTGCAGTAATTCAGAGAAATGTTTTTGAAAATCCAGGATGGTACACGGCTTACACGCCATATCAAGCTGAAATTGCACAAGGTCGTTTAGAAGCGATTTTAAATTTCCAAACTATGGTTATCGAACTAACCGGAATGGAAATCGCAAATGCATCACTTCTTGATGAGGCTACAGCAGCAGCTGAAGCAATGGCACTTTTGTTTGATGTACGAACTCGTGATCAAAAGAAAGCGAATGTATGTAAGTTTTTCGTTTCTGATGCTATTTTACCACAAACATTATCTGTTTTGCAAACCCGTTCTACTCCGATTGGTGTAGAATTAGTGGTTGGAGATCATCAAGAATTTGATTTTTCTTCTGAATTTTTTGGAGCAATCCTTCAATATCCAGGGAAATTTGGTCAAGTGTACGACTACGCTGACTTTATAGCTAAAGCTGCCGAAAACGAAATAAAAGTAGCCGTTGCTGCTGATATTTTGAGTTTAGCTAAACTAACTCCTCCAGGAGAAATGGGAGCAGCTGTAGTTTTAGGAACCACACAACGTTTCGGAATTCCTTTAGGTTACGGAGGTCCACACGCCGCTTATTTCGCTACAAAAGACGAATACAAACGAAGCATGCCGGGAAGAATCATTGGTGTAACCATTGACACTAACGGAAATCGTGCGCTTCGTATGGCATTGCAAACAAGAGAACAACACATAAAACGAGATAAAGCAACTTCAAACATTTGTACTGCTCAGGTTTTATTGTCTGTGATGGCGGGAATGTATGCTGTTTATCACGGTCCAAAAGGATTAAAATATATTGCTAGTAAAGTTCACTCATCAGCAGTGACATTGGCAAACACATTAGAAAAAATAGGTTTTGAGCAAACAAACACAGCATTCTTTGATACTATCGTAGTAAAAGCTGATGCTCAAAAAGTAAAAGACATTGCAGTACAAAACGAAGTAAACTTTTATTACATCGACGAAAATACCGTTTCTATTTCATTGAATGAAACCACAAGCATCGCAGATTTAAATAAAATTGTGAGCATTTTCGCTTCCGCAAAAGAGACTCAGGCAATAAAAATTGAAAATTTATCGAAAAACAATCATTTTCCAGAAAGCATACAAAGAACTTCAACTTTCTTAGAGCATGATGTTTTTACTAAACACCATTCTGAAACCGCTTTAATGCGTTACATCAAAATGCTAGAGCGTAAAGATTTAGCGTTGAATCATTCTATGATTTCTTTGGGATCTTGTACAATGAAATTGAATGCTGCTTCAGAAATGTTACCATTAAGTAATGCACAATGGAACAACATTCACCCATTTGCACCTTTAGATCAAGCACAAGGATACCAAGAAATGCTTGCTAAACTAGAGCAACAATTAAATGTAATTACAGGTTTTGCTGGAACTACATTACAACCAAACTCGGGTGCTCAAGGAGAATATGCAGGACTTATGGTTATTCGTGCGTACCACCAATCACGAGGAGATCATCATAGAAATATTGCTTTAATTCCCTCATCAGCTCACGGAACTAATCCGGCATCTGCAGCTATGGCAGGAATGAAAGTAGTAGTTACAAAAACATTAGAAAACGGAAATATCGATGTAGAAGATTTGCGTGCAAAAGCAATTTTACACAAAGAAAATCTTTCCTGCTTAATGGTTACGTACCCATCTACTCACGGAGTTTTTGAAAGTGCTATTAAAGAAATCACGCAATTGATTCACGATAATGGTGGTCAAGTATATATGGATGGTGCGAATATGAATGCACAAGTAGGATTAACCAATCCAGCAACTATTGGAGCAGACGTTTGTCACCTAAACTTACACAAAACATTCGCTATTCCTCACGGTGGCGGCGGACCAGGTGTAGGACCAATATGCGTTGCTCCACAATTAGTGCCGTTTTTACCTACAAATCCAGTAATACCAACTGGTGGCGAAAATGCAATTACCGCTATTTCGGCTGCACCTTGGGGTTCTGCATTAGTTTGTTTGATTTCTTATGGATACATCTGCATGTTAGGTGCTGAAGGGTTGAAACAATCAACAGAGTATGCAATCTTAAACGCAAACTATATTAAAGAGAAATTAAACGGTCATTATGACACTTTATATTCTGGTGAAATGGGTCGCGCAGCACACGAGATGATTTTAGAATGTCGTCCGTTTAAAGAAAAAGGAATTGAAGTAACTGATATTGCAAAACGATTGATGGATTACGGCTTCCACGCTCCTACTGTTTCTTTCCCTGTTGCTGGAACTTTGATGATTGAACCTACAGAAAGTGAAAACTTAGAGGAATTAGATCGTTTTTGTGATGCAATGATTGCAATCAGAAAAGAAATTGAAGAAACAACTTTAGACAATCCAAATAATGTATTAAAAAATGCACCACATACTTTAATGATGGTGACTACTGATAACTGGAATTTTCCTTACAGTCGTGAAGCAGCAGCATTCCCATTAGATTATATAGCGGAAAATAAATTTTGGCCTACAGTTCGTCGAGTAGATGAA
The DNA here is from genome assembly GCA_965366105.1 of uncultured Flavobacterium sp. Lineage (GTDB taxonomy): Bacteria > Bacteroidota > Bacteroidia > Flavobacteriales > Flavobacteriaceae > Flavobacterium. Next base: position 3,799 of record CBDUEE010000001.1, read on the forward strand.
GCCTATGGCGATAGAAACTTAAATTGTTCTTGTGCGCCAATTGAAGCCTACATGGAAAGCTAAAATAAATCTTAAAATGTCTCGAGAAATCGGGACATTTTTTTTACATAGCTAGAAAAACAGTTTAAATATTATTAAATTGCGAGAAGACCTTTCAATTATTATTTCATTATAAATAGAAAGAAATTTATTTCAAATAAAAACAAAAAATATTTCTTCTCATTAAAACAATTACCATAATAAAATCATACTTTTATTTATGATTAATAATAAAATAATGAATATTTAAGCTTAAAACCTACAATTCAATAATTATATGCATGCATAGTAAATATTGTAGTAGTAATAATTTTTTTATGTTTAAATTAGCATAAATTTTGGAAAAAAACGCAATGAAAATAAAAATAACCGGAATAGGAAGTTATATTCCTGAAAAAAGAATAAGTAATTCAGACTTTGTCAACCATGTATTTTTAAATGAAGATGGCTCAGCATTTGGCTATCCTAATGAAGTTGTCATTAATAAATTCAAAGGAATAACCGGAATAGAACAAAGACGCTATGCCGAAGATCACTTATCCTCTTCGGATTTAGCCTATTTTGCAGCTCAAAAAGCAATTGAAAATGCTGGAATTGATCCTGAAACAATTGATTATATCATCTTTGCACATAATTTTGGCGATGTCAAAAAAGGCGCTATTCAATCGGATATGTTACCAAGTTTAGCGACACGTGTTAAGCATAAATTACAAATAAAAAACCCAAAATGTGTCGCTTACGATATCCTTTTTGGTTGTCCTGGTTGGATTGAAGGCGTACTTCAAGCAAACGCGTTTATCAAATCTGGTATGGCTAAACGTTGTTTAGTAATTGGATCTGAAACATTATCCAGAGTAGTAGATGACCATGATAGAGATTCTATGATCTATTCTGACGGTGCTGGTGCTTCCATAATTGAAGCATCTGATGATGAATCTGGACTATTATCATACGAAAGCGGGACTTATGCCATGGACGAAGCGAACTATTTATTTTTTGGAAAATCCTATGATCCAGCTTTAGACCCGGATACCCGATATATAAAAATGCATGGACGTAAAATTTATGAGTTTGCCTTAACTACTGTTCCTGCCGCAATGAAAAGTTGTCTCGATAAAAGTGGGCTTTGCATCGATGATGTGACTAAAATTCTTATTCATCAAGCCAATGAAAAAATGGACGAAGCAATCATCCAACGATTTTATAAATTACATGGCAAACCGGTCCCTCAAGACATTATGCCCATGAGTATTCATGAGTTAGGAAACAGCAGCGTTGCAACGGTTCCTACACTTCTAGACTTATTAGTTAGAGGCGAAATAAAAGACCAAAAGATTAATAAAGGCGATATTCTTTTGTTTGCATCTGTTGGTGCTGGAATGAATGTTAACGCTTTTATTTACAGATATTAAGTCATTTTTTATAATTACAAAAAAGCAGTTTTAGTTCATTTTTTTTTGGAATGTAAATTGCCCAGTTTTTATTAAAAAAAAAATAAACTTCTTAATTAATTTCTATAAAATCTAACCATGAGACTAATAGAAAATTAAACCAAAGCAAAAGAGAATATAGTAGTTAATTATATTTCTCAAAATAATTTAGATTACAATTACTTGTTTTTGTACAATTTGGAGCTAATCCAGCTGTACATTACAATTCCTCACTACAAAACTTGTTTTTCAAGGCCGCAAGAAAGCTTCTTTTAGTCGCTTTTTTGCAGCCAGAAAAACTACATTTAGAAGTTCCGGGATTTTCATTTCCATCTGGGCTAAAAAACAAGAATCAAAAACACTTTTATTAGTATATTTGCATCCTGAATCAGAACGAAAAAATGATTCTAGCTCAAAACTAACCCAGATAAAGAACAAAGAATTACTTGGTTCCTCGAAATGACTATGTACGAAAAAACGTTTCCTAATAAAAGATTCAAACACACTTTAGAATTTCTAAACAAACACATTACAACGGCATCCACTATTTTAGATTTAGGCGTAGAAAACCCTTTTTCCAAAATAATGAAACAAGAAGGCTTTACTGTAAATAATACTACTGGCGAAGATCTAGATAACAATCAAGCAGTTTTTGAATTAAAAAAAACAGATGTTGTTACTGCATTTGAAATTTTCGAACACTTATTGAATCCCTATACCATTTTAAACGAAATACAATCCGATAAACTTTTCATTTCTATTCCTTTGCGTTTATGGTTTTCTCCTGCTTATCGCAGCAAAACCGATATGTGGGACAGGCATTATCACGAATTTGAAGACTGGCAACTCGACTGGCTTTTAGATAAAACAGGTTGGAAAATAATCGACAGTGAAAAATGGACCAACCCAGTTAAAAAATTTGGCATTCGTCCTTTATTGAGAAAATTCACTCCAAGATATTATATTGTTTACGCTGAAAAAATAAAATAAGCTTTGACAAAGCTGAAAAGTCAAACAGAGAAATAATGAATTATTATATTGTTATACCGGCTCATAATGAACAGGAATTTATTTCTTTGACATTGGAGTCTTTAGTTTCACAAACCCTTTTGCCTAAAAAAGTAGTAGTTGTTAATGACAATTCTACAGATAATACAGCTGAAATTGTTATTGCCTTCGCCAAAGAACATCCATTTATTTCATTAGTCGAAAAGAAATCAAGTGCAATTCATTTACCTGGAAGCAAAGTCATTCAAGCTTTTCAAGCAGGTTTTGAAACAGTAGACGAAAATTACGATATCATCGTAAAAATTGATGCCGACTTAATTTTTCCAGTTAATTATTTTGAAACTATTGATAACCATTTCAAATCAGATCCTTCAATTGGTATGGTTGGCGGATTTTGCTATATCGAAAAAAATGGCGAATGGATTCTGGAAAACTTAACCGATAAAGATCATATTCGTGGTGCTTTGAAAGCCTACCGAAAAGAAGTTTTTAAACAAATAGGTGGTTTAAAACCACAAATGGGTTGGGACACCGTTGATGAACTACTTTGTAAATTTTACAATTGGAAAGTAGTTACCGATTCTTCATTACACGTAAAACACTTAAAACCAACCGGCGCTAATTATAACAAAACAGCTCGATATAAACAAGGTGAAGCTTTTTACACTTTAGGATACGGTTTTACAATTACCGCAATTGCATCGGCAAAACTAGCGATGATGAAGAAAAAACCACTGTTGTTTTTAGATTATCTCAAAGGGTTTTGGAAAGCCAAGGCGGCAAAAATACCGCTAATGGTTACAGTTGAACAAGCAAAATTTATTCGCAAATACCGCTTAAAAAAAATGAAAGAGAAGCTTTTATAACGAAAACTCGTTACTCTAGACCCATAACTCATAACTATTTTTGTAATTTAGCCCATATTCACAAAACTATGATGCTCATTCGATATATAACGCAGATAGGAAGGTATTTCCTGATGTTAAAAGAAATTTTCAACAAACAAACCAAGTGGTCTGTAATGAGAAATCTAATTTTTAAAGAAATTGATGACTTAATAATTGGCTCTCTTGGAATTGTTGCATTTATTTCCTTTTTCGTAGGAGGTGTTGTTGCAATTCAAACTGCATTAAACTTAACTAACCCTTTAATACCGAAATACCTAATTGGTTTTGCCACAAGACAATCCGTAATATTAGAATTTGCGCCTACATTTATATCGGTCATAATGGCTGGGAAAATGGGATCTTTCATTACCTCAAGTATAGGAACCATGAGAGTAACGGAGCAAATTGACGCTTTAGAAGTAATGGGAGTAAATGCTTTAAACTACCTTGTTTTCCCTAAAATAATTGCACTATTATTTTATCCTTTCCTTATTGGAATCGCCATGTTTCTTGGTATTCTTGGCGGCTGGATGGCTGGTGTTTATGGAGGTTTTACCTCAAGCGCTGAATTTATAAATGGAGCCCAAATGGAATTTATTCCTTTTCATATTGTTTATGCTTTTTTAAAAACATTGATTTTTGCCATGCTATTAGCAACTATCCCTTCTTTTCACGGATATTACATGAAAGGTGGCGCGCTTGAAGTGGGTAAAGCCAGTACAGTTTCCTTTGTTTGGACATCAGTTTCAATAATACTTTTCAATTATATATTAACGCAATTGTTATTAGGATCATGATAGAGGTAAAAAACATAGAAAAATCATTTGGAGGAAATAAAATACTTAAAGGTATTTCGACAATTTTTGAAACTGGAAAAACCAATTTAATTATAGGACAAAGTGGATCTGGAAAAACTGTTTTACTCAAAAGTTTATTAGGAATTCACACGCCTGAATCAGGTCAAATATGTTTTGATGGTAGAATTTATTCCGAATTGGCTCCAAATGAAAAAAGAGATCTTAGAACCGAAATAGGAATGGTTTTTCAAGGTAGCGCGCTATTTGATTCCATGACTGTTGCTGAAAATGTTGGATTCCCTTTAAAGATGTTTACCAATGATAACAAAGCTAAAATTAAAGAGCGTGTAGATTTTGTACTTGAAAGAGTAGCACTAAAAGATGCACATCATAAATTACCCTCTGAAATATCGGGTGGAATGCAAAAAAGAGTTGCAATTGCTCGAGCAATTGTAAACCGACCAAAATACCTCTTTTGTGACGAACCTAACTCTGGATTAGATCCAAATACTTCAACTTTAATTGATAATTTAATTAAGGAAATAACTGAAGAGTATGATATTACCACCGTGATTAATACCCATGATATGAACTCTGTTATGGAAATTGGGGATAATATTTTATTCTTAAAAAATGGTCTAAAAGCTTGGCAAGGAACTAAAGAAGAGATTTTTATCACTGACAATGAAGCCGTAGTGGATTTTGTTTATTCTTCTAATTTATTCAGAAAAGTAAGAGAAGCGTATTTGAAAGGGTAAGTATTAACTTGTTTTCACCATCTCTACCTCAGCATTAGGATTGAATAAGTACATTTTTCCCGAACTAATTTCCAGACATTCAAAACGCTTGGTTCTCACCGCCATTTTCTTGAAAATTTTACCATTTGATATTCTGAAAACACTACCATAAGGAATTTCGAAAACGTAATTTTTATCGTTTTCTTGATCAAATTGTTTCAAAGCCAGGGATAAAGTAGTGTCGGTATCACTACTAGCGCTTGGATTCCTAAAATGTCTCGCCAACAAAGGTAATATTTGGTTAGGAAAAATTTCTGGCCTAATGTAAGGAACCATCAATTGCTGGAAAGTAAATTTCCACTCATTACCATGTGGCTTAATATTCCGACCAAACTTTTCGAAAGCCACTAAATGTGAGATTTCATGAATGAGCGTTATCAAAAAACGATATTTGTTCAAGCTCCCATTTACTGTAATTTCATGCTTACCACTCATTCCTTTTCGATAATCACCATGACGTGTAGCACGTTCGTTGACAATTTTCAAATGCACTCTGTGAGCTACAATTAGCTCAAAAGCGGGTTTGACTGCGTGATCAGGAAGATATTTAATTAAGGTTTCGCTCAAAATATTGGTAACTAATTGGTTGTCTTTTATGGATTTGTTGAAGAAACTTGCAACACTTTCCCATTGAAATATTTATTCCCTGTAAGAGTAAAATTATAAATGTAATCAGCCATTTCAGTAGCAGATATTGGCGCTTGATAACCAGGAAAAGCTTCTTCGAGCATTTCTGTTTGTACGGAACCTAGAGCTAAAACATTAAAAGAAATTCCACGTTCTTTATATTCCTCAGCTAATAATTCCATGAGCGTAATTACAGCTCCTTTACTAGAACTATATGCCGAAAGTCCAGCAAATTTAAGGCTTCCTTGAATTCCTCCCATAGAACTTATGGCTACTACATGACTCCCTTTTTGTAAATAAGGCAAAGCGATTCGGGTCAAATTAGCCACTCCAAAAACATTAACTTTATAAATATTTTCAAAATCTTCTTGTGAAGTTTCTAAAAATGGCTTTAAGATTAAACTTCCTGCGTTATGAATAATAGCATCTATTTGTTTCCAGGATTTAGACACAAAATCATTTACTTTACTCAATTCCAATTCATTTGAAAGATAAACCGAAAGGCAAGTGATATTTTTATTTCCTAATAAAGTTTGAGGAATTTTTCTAGAAATAGCCAAAACTTGATATCCAGCATTTGCAAACTGTAAAGCCAATTCATGTCCTATTCCTCTACTCGTCCCCGTAATAATAATATTTTTCATAAAGCAAAAATAAACAAAAACGGCAAAATAGCCTCGCTTTACGTAAAGGATTCTTTTTCTATTTAAAACAAACCTTTGTGGAATGATGCCTTATGAATTTTAACTGGTAAACTTAGGATTTATCAGGGAAATTTGTAGCACAAGTTTCACTAATAATTGGTGAAAATTAGTGATATTTAAAACAAAACTTTTAAAAGCTAAAATGGAATAAATACGATATTTTTGCTTACAACTTGTATTCAGTCGAAAACATTCTAATTTTGTTTGATTCTGATACGATATAACAGTGATAAAACTTACTTTCGATGAAAGAAAATATACAATTTAAAATAGCAACACTAAATGATATTGATGGTGTATTGGCTTTACAAGAATTATATTTAGTTTCTAATTTATCCGAAGAGGAAAAAACGGCTGGATTTGTTACAACACCGTTTACAATAGACCAATTAAGAGACGTTATTAATTGTCAAAATTTATTTATTGCAAAAGATAGCACTAAAATCATAGCATATATTTTTACAGGAAGTTGGGCGTTTTTCAGTCAATGGCCCATCTTTAATCACATGATTTCATTACTGCCTCAACTTAGTTTTTTAGATTTTGATTTTACAACAGTAAATAGTTTCCAGTATGGACCAATATGCATTCATAAGGATTATCGCAGAAAAGGATTGATAATTCCTTTCTTCGAATTTATGAGAATCCAAATGAAAAATAAATACCCGCTAAGTTTAACTTTTATCAACAAAACCAATATTCCATCACGCATCGCGCATACTGAAAAACTAAAATGGAACATTATTGCTGATTTTCAGTTCAATAACAATGACTACTTTATTTTAGCTTATGATATGAATCAAACTGTTTACTAATAGCTATTCTCAATTACTAATTTATCCGCTTAGGTTATTTCAAACAAAAAACTGGAGGGTAGACCATATTTAAAATATCAATCAAAAAAAAGCCCTTTCTAACCTAAATTAGAAAGGGCTTTACTAAGCTATATTTGTTTTTAAGAAACTAATGTTCTTGAAATTACAATACGTTGAATCTCAGAAGTTCCCTCATAAATTTGAGTAATTTTAGCATCACGCATCATACGCTCCACATGATATTCCGCTACATATCCGTTTCCACCATGAATTTGAACCGCTTCAATTGTAGTATCCATAGCCGTTTGCGAAGCAAATAATTTAGCCATTGCACCAGATTGAGAAATATCCTTTCCTTCATCTTTTTCCGAAGCTGCTTTAAGAACTAACATTTTTGCAGCCATAATCTGAGTAGCCATATCCGCTAATTTAAAAGCAATAGCTTGATGTTTGAAAATTTCTTTTCCAAAAGCTTTACGCTCTTGTGAATATTTCAAAGCCAGTTCATAAGCTCCTGAGGCAATACCTAATGCTTGAGAAGCAATACCTATTCTTCCGCCATTTAACACAGCCATTGCGAAGCTGAAACCAAATCCGTCTTCTCCTATTCGGTTTTCTTTAGGAACTTTTACATCACTAAACATAAGAGAATGTGTATCAGAACCACGAATACCCATTTTTTTCTCTTTTGGTCCAATATCAAATCCAGACCAACCTTTTTCAACTATAAATGCGTTAATTCCTTTGTGTCCTTTTTCTATATTAGTCTGCGCTATTACAATATAAGTAGATGCAGAAGAACCATTAGTAATCCAGTTTTTTGTACCATTCAATAAATAATAATCTCCTTTATCGATTGCCGTTGTTTTTTGAGAGGTAGCGTCTGAACCAGCTTCAGGTTCTGAAAGACAAAAAGCACCAATTACTTCTCCTTTTGCAAGAGGAACTAGGTATTTCATTTTTTGTTCTTCATTACAATATTTTTCAAGACCAGCACAAACTAATGAATTATTCACTGACATAATCACAGCAGCAGAAGCATCAATTTTAGAAATTTCTGCAATAGCTAAGGCATAGGAAACGCTGTCTAAACCAGATCCACCATATTTAGGATCTACCATCATCCCCATAAACCCTAATTCGGCCATCATTTTTACTTGCTCAACTGGAAATTTTGAATGCTCGTCTCTTTCTATAACTCCAGCTAATAATTCATTTTGAGCAAAATCTCTAGCAGCCTGTTGTATCATCAACTGCTCTTCAGTTAGATTAAAATCCATATCTGTATTTATTAATTATAATTTTAAAATTCCAATGCTACAAATAAAAACAAAATTCCTCAAAAATTATCGATTAAGTTGCTCTTTAATCTCTTTTATGATAGTCTGATTTTTTTAACATAGTATTGATGATTGTCTTGTTATAGAAGAATTAAATTCAATTCTATTCAAAAAACAATTGCAAAAATACTTATTTTTTATAAAATTATCTGTTTCGGATGGGAAATATAATACTGAAAAATGCTCTTACTATATCGTTTTCGGTAATTAAAATAAAAACTCCGATGGATCGTAAATAATAAAACCAAATTTAACTCCAAATTATAAAACTAAAATAGATTTTAAAATTTTATTCCTTAACATAAAAACATTAATTAATCTCGATATTTCGTGTTTTATATTTCAACAAATCTAACAAATAATCTTCTTAGATTATGGTGTAAAAAAAGCAATACATAGATGTAAATTGAAATCTAAAAACATACAAATTCAAAACAAATTTGTTGAAATAAAGCTTTTTTATAACTCTTAAACCTTTAATTTATAGGAAATAACATTCTAAAACAATAAACTTAGAATAATTATTTTTCAATAAAAATGGACTACTCGCACATTTTTTTTAAATAAATAACAAATAGAATAATAAAACCGAAAATTTATCCCAACTTTATAGGTTTTTCAGGAAAACTAAAACTAGCTAACGCTAAACTGCATGAATTAAAGTTAATTTTGTCCAAAATAATTTAATACATATCAACATGAAAAAAATTGCACTACTACTTACTGTTCTTTTATCTGTTCAATTCTCATCAGTTAATGCGCAATCTCAAATAGACATTGATGGAGTAATTGTTCCAAGAACAATTACGGTTCAGAACAAGATCTTAACACTAAATGGTGTTGGAGGGAGATCTAAAATGTGGGTTGAAGTTTATGTTCAAGCTTTATATCTAACAAAACTGTCTCCAGATGCTAAATATATAATTGAAAGCGATACGGAGATGGCTGTAAGAATACATATTACTTCATCATTAGTATCATCCGGTAAATTGACTAGAAACTTTAATAGTGGTTTTGAAAAATCTGCTGGAACTAATTTCAATAAATTGAAGCCTAAAATTGAAGCTTTCAAAAGCATGTTAAGTGATGACATTGTAAAAGATGATGTCTTCAATCTTTTTTACAACCCTATTGACACATCAGTTTGGGTTTATAAAAATGATGTCTTAAAAGGTAAAGTTGCAGGAATGGATTTCAAAAAAGCATTATTTGGAATTTGGCTTTCTGACAATCCTGTTGATGAAGTCCTAAAAAAGAGCTTACTAGGTATCTATAAATAAATTATTTTTTTTTAGAAAAATTCTTAAAATCATTAGTAATCAGATAAATCCTTTTGCTATTTCGGTTTTGATTTCGCATACTGATTTTTGAAAGTAGCATTAAATAAAATAAGCTTAAAAATACACAATTCGCATTATTCTATTTTTTATATTTGTCAAAAATAAATATATCGCAATATAATGAAAGATTTATTAAATAAATTCGAAAATAAAGAACCTGAAATAGTTTTCCATTGGAAAGATGCCGAAACAGAAGCTGAAGGATGGACTGTCATCAATTCATTACGTGGTGGTGCAGCAGGCGGTGGAACCAGAATGAGAAAAGGATTGGATATGAATGAAGTTTTGTCTTTGGCAAAAACCATGGAAGTAAAATTCTCCGTATCTGGACCTGCAATTGGAGGAGCTAAATCTGGAATTAACTTCGATCCTAATGACTCCAGAAAAAAAGGCGTTTTACAACGTTGGTATAAAGCAGTTTCTCCTTTGCTGAAAAGTTATTATGGAACTGGCGGTGACTTAAATGTAGATGAAATTCACGAAGTGATTCCTATTACCGAAGAATGTGGTGTTTGGCATCCACAAGAAGGTGTTTTCAATGGACATTTTAAACCTACTGAAGCGGATAAAATTAACAGAATTGGACAATTGCGTCAAGGCGTAGTTAAAGTGATTGAAAATCCAAAATATTCGCCTGATGTTCTTCGCAAATATACCGTTGCTGATATGATTACTGGTTTTGGTGTTGCTGAAGCAGTTCGAAATTATTATGCTATTTATGGTGGAGATGTAAAAGGAAAGAAAGCAATAGTTCAAGGTTTTGGAAATGTTGGTTCAGCCGCTGCTTTTTACTTAGCAGGAATGGGCGCCAAAATAATTGGTATTATTGACAGAGATGGTGGAATAATTAACGAAGATGGATTTAGTTTTGAAGAAGTAAAAGCATTATTTCTTGCAAAAGACGGAAATAAATTAGTTGCAGAAAACATGATTCCTTTTGATGAAATCAATCAAAAAATATGGAATATTGGGGCTGAAATATTCACTCCATGTGCTGCTTCACGATTGGTTACTCAATCACAAATTGACAGCCTAATTGCTAATGGCCTAGAAGTTATTTCTTGTGGTGCTAATGTTCCTTTTGCGGATACAGCGATATTCTTTGGTCCAATAATGGAGAATGTTGACACTAAAATAAGTTTGATTCCAGACTTTATTTCTAATTGTGGTATGGCTCGAGTTTTTGCGTATTTCATGGAAAAGAAAGTGCAAATGACAGACGAGGCTATTTTTCAAGATACCTCAGATACCATTAAAAGAGCTATAGAAAAAGCGCATGCTTTGAATAGTTCAAAAACAAATATTAGCGCTACTGCATTTGAAATTGCTTTAAAACAGTTAGTGTAATATTGTTGTGTAATTAAAAACACCTTTTTTCGTTTATAATTTAAATTGTCAGTTTGATGCATTATGTTTAGAACAAGTGTATTAAACTGGCTTTTTTTGTAACATAAATTTGCACCTTAAGCAAATCAAAGGTGTTGCTAATTTTAATCTAAGAAAATAGCAATTTTTATAATATATTAGCGTTTTCATAATAAATAAAATTCTATGAGTCTATTGTTACAAGCAGATAGCCTATCTGTTGCAAAAGAAAGTTTAGTTGACACAGTACCGGTTGAAAAAACGCTATCTATTATTGAATTAATAACTAGTGGAGGATTAGCAGGTCAAATTATCATGACAGCTTTATTCCTGATGTTTTTCGTTGCTTTGTATCTTTACTTTGAACGATTAATGGCTATAAATGCCGCTTCTAAAATTGATCCTAATTTCATGTCCCAGATCAAAGACAACATTAAAAACGGACGCATTGATAACGCTAAAATAGCTTGTGCTCACTATAAATCTCCGGTTGCGCGATTAATTGAGAAAGGAATTTCAAGGATAGGAAAACCTCTCGACGATATTAATACCGCTATTGAGAATGCTGGAAAACTTGAAATATACAAACTTGAAAAAAATGTAAGTATGCTAGCTACAATTTCTGGAGCAGGTCCTATGACCGGTTTCTTAGGAACAGTTGTTGGTATGATTCAAGCGTTTCATAAAATGGCTAGTTCTGGCGGACAAATAGAAGTAGGCGCATTGTCAGAAGGAATTTACACCGCGATGACAACCACAGTTGTTGGATTAGTAGTAGGTATTATCGCTTATGTAGGTTACAATCATCTAGTTGTAAAAACAGATAAGATCGTTCACCAAATGGAAGCTACCGCGGTTGACTTTTTAGACTTATTAAACGACCCAGCATAATCATGAATTTAAGAGGAAGAAATAAAGTCAGTGCCGAATTCAATATGTCATCCATGACCGATATTGTCTTTTTATTACTGATATTTTTTATGCTGACATCAACAATGGTCACCACTAATGCATTAGACTTAGTCTTGCCAAAAGCAAAAGGAAAAACAGACAGTAATAAAAATATCGCGGTAAGCATCAATAAGAAATTAGAATTTTTTATTGACAAAGAACCTGTTTCAGAAGGTGAGTTAGAATCAAAATTATTATCAATGTTTGCTACAAACAAAGACAAAGCTATTATTCTAAGAGCTGAAGAAGGAGTGCCAATTGAAAAGGCAGTCAACGTTTTGGATATTGCAAACAGAAATCAAATAAAGGTTGTTCTGGCGGTAAGACCTAAATAGTTTTAGCAATCTTAAAAAAAGATTTATTCTACATGAAATATATAGAAACGAAAGAAGAAAAAAAATCATTTGCAATCACATCCATTATTTTTGTGATTCTATTTATTTTGTTCTTTTATTTAGGATTAACTTCTTTAGATCCACCTCCTGAAAACGGAATTGCAATCAACTTTGGCACAACAGAGTTCGGATCAGGAAACATTCAACCTACTGAAGCAATACAATCCGCTCCAAAAGCTACAGCGGCAAAAGAAACTGCAACAAGTAATGATGATGTGCTATCGCAAGACATCGAAGAGGCTGTTGTTATAAAGGAAGCTAAAAAAATTCAGCCTACAAAAGAAACTGCCAAAGAAGAAGTTAAACCAAAACCAAAAGAAAATCCCAAACCATCAAAAAGCACATCGGATGCATTATCAAGTTTAATAAATGGCCCTAAATCAGATGGGAAAGCGCAAGGTGGTGAAGGAAATGATAATTTGGCAGGAGATAAAGGAAACCCAAACGGCAACCCTTACGCCAACAGTTATTATGGATCTGGAAGCGGTTGGGGCACTGGAAGCGGTTGGGGATTAAATGGTAGAAGCATTAGTTCTAGAGGAAAAGAAGTACAAAAATGCAATGAATTTGGAACTGTCGTAGTCCAGATTACTGTTAATAGAAATGGTAATGTTATTGCTGCAAAGTATACCAAAGGAACAACGAATACCAACCCCTGTTTAGTAGAACCTGCTTTGGCGACAGCCCGTAAATACAAATGGCAACCAGACCCAAAAGCACCCGAAACCCAAATTGGTTTTATTACCGTTAACTTTAAAATAGGCGAATAATCATAACTATAAATAATAAAAACTCAAGTATCTTTGAGTTTTTATTATTTATAAACCTCATGAATTATCAAGAAACTACTCATTGGATGTTTACACAACTCCCAATGTACCAAACTCAAGGTGCATCAGCTTATAAAGATGATCTAACCAACATCTTATTATTATCTGATCATTTAAGTAATCCTGAAAGAACATTAAACTGTATCCATGTAGCAGGAACAAATGGCAAAGGCTCTACATCGCACATGTTATCTTCGATATTACAAGAATCTGGTTATAAAGTTGGTCTTTACACCTCACCACATTTAAAAGATTTTAGAGAGCGAATCAAGATAAATGGCAAAGAAATTTCAGAAGATTTCGTGTGTAAATTTATACAGAAACACCGTCCCTATTTTGAAAAACACGCATTAAGCTTTTTCGAAATGTCTGTTGGATTGGCTTTTGATTATTTTGCAAAAGAGAAAGTAGATATTGCTATTATTGAAGTTGGAATGGGTGGCAGATTAGACGCAACTAATATTATTACTCCATTAGTATCGGTAATAACAAATATTGGATTAGATCACATTCAATTTCTAGGAAACACATTGGAATCAGTTGCTTTTGAAAAAGCAGGGATTATAAAACCAACTATTCCTGTGGTTATTGGGGAATATACTCCTGAGACAAAACCTGTATTTTTGGCTAAAGCCAAAGAAAATAATTCAGAAATCTATTTTGCATCTGATTTGATTTACGAGAACTTTTCGTCAGACTTGCTTGGTGATTATCAAATTCATAATAAAAAAACAGTTCTACAGACAATTGCGATTATAAATAACCAAAATAAATTTATAATAAATCAAGAAAATATTCAGTCTGGATTGTTAAATGTTGTAAAAAATACGGGACTCCAAGGTAGATGGCAACAATTAGGAGATTTTCCAAAAGTCATTTGCGATACTGCGCACAATAAAAATGGGTTGGAAATTGTATTGAATCAGATACAAAAAGAAACTTTTGACAACTTGCACATTGTTTTAGGAGTAGTAAATGATAAAGATTTGGATGAAATTTTGCCATTATTTCCTAAAAAAGCAATTTATTATTTCTGTAAACCTGATATACCCCGCGGGTTAGATGCAAGTACTTTAAAGGATAAAGCAGCTATTTTCGAGTTGAAAGGCGAAGTATATAATTCTGTTTCAGATGCTTACAATAATGCAATTGATAAGGCTTTAAATTCCGATTTTATCTACATTGGAGGAAGCACATTTGTAGTAGCAGAAATTTTATAATTTTTTTTATTTTTTACTTGCAAATCTAGAAAAGTGGCGTATATTTGCACACGCAACAACGCAAACTAAATTTGTCAAACTGCAAAAATAGGGCGATTAGCTCAGCTGGTTCAGAGCACCTCGTTTACACCGAGGGGGTCGGGGGTTCGAACCCCTCATCGCCCACAAAACTCCTTAAGAAATTAAGGAGTTTTTTTTATTTTATACTTTGTAATAAAACACATATTGCAACAGATTATAACATAAACCCTTACAAATAAAAAGATACACAAATAAAGTTCCAAAATAAATACAGTAAAATTACAGTAGTACTTAAAAAAAACCCTACTATACTTTGAACATGCCCAATAGTACCTACCTTTTTAGGACCTGTTCAACTTCCATAATCGAGATTTTTGATTCTTTTATTAGAACTATTCTGTAGTGTCTTTTGTCTCTTCTAAGTCTTCTGAATTTCTACCTATTTTTACTTTTGGATTGTCTTTGTTTCCTGTTATTATCAGTGGTACACCAATAATTCCTAATGGTGGTAATCCCAATCTCATTTTAATATTTAACTTCCCGTCTAAACTTGTTGTCCCCTCTATTCGAGGTCTAAATCCTGCAAATTTAAACTTGAATCTTTCCAGAGTAATGATATTATTTTTTATAGAACTCTTGATGTCGATTTTGTTTATCTCCGGATTTTTTAAACCTTTATGATTTGTTTTACTTGCCACAGCATTAAACATTTTTAGACCATGAAATTTTATATTTTTTACTGAAATAATACCATTGCCAACTAAAGAAGGAAATACAGGATCCATATTTTCATTTAGCTTGCCTTTTAAATTATAGTCTAAAGACACAACTCCTTCTGCTTTTTCAGCAGAAGTTGCCATTTCTCTAAAAAGCTTTACTTCATTGTACGCCCTTTTAATATCAAATTCAGTTGCTTTTATATGATAATTAAATAAGGCTTTTTTTAGCGTTATATTTTGGTAAGTTGCATCCATATTAACGTTGCAACCAATTAAGTTAAAACCTGAATTTTGCATAGTTAATACACCTTTTTTTAATTTTAGTGTTCCTTTAGCTTGTTTAAGAGTTAGTCCGTTAAAGTCTACCTTTTGGGCATTACCTTCCAGGAACAAATCAAGGTTGGGTGGAATCACAATAACGCCTTTACTTGCAACATCAACTTTCGAACTGGAAGTTTTTTCTGCAGTTGTGGCCGGAAAAATTTTATTTGTTGTCGACATGAATTCATCAGCATTAATAAAGTTTGAATTCAAAGAAAATGTACCTCTTAAAACTCCATTTTTGGAAGCCATAAAATTAAATACATTCTGAAAATAACCGCTCATCTTAAAATCAGATTGACTATAAGAAGCCAAGAAAGTGTTGAAATTCATTTTGTCTTGGTTGAACTTAAATATTCCTTGCTTGATCAGAAAGTTCTTTGGTAGATATTGGGTTACTACATTAATATTGCGAATTTCTAAAGTACCACTGTTATGCAGTTTTGAATACCTACCTTTTTCAGCATCACTTTGATTTCCTTTTAAATGTAAATCTGCTTTTACAAATCCTTGCATTTTTAAACCTTCTTGCGAAAAAACTTTATATATCTTGGCAATATCTAAAGTTCCTTTGGCTTTGATATCATAAGTTAGATTTTTGAAATTACTAAGTTCAGCATAAACAAAAATTGGATTTTCTTCAAAAGTAAATTGCGCCGGTTTTGTAATTACTTTTAAGTCGTCAAAGGTACCTTTGGTATTAGAAATAGTAGATACAATTTGGATATTAGTAATTGGATTTGGATAATATTTCGTTTTCAGATATCCTTCTTTTAATTCAATTGTTGCATTGGTAACTGGAAAAACACCTTTCTTTTGATCGAATATTCCTTTTGCTTTTACATCAGCTACAAGAATTCCTTTTACTTCTATGTCTGGAACTCCAAGTGCTCGGTTTAACTTCCCTAAATTAATCTTCGCATCTAGATTTGCATCAACTTGAGCAATAGTTATCCCGGTGCTATATAGTTTAGTTTTTAAATAATCGGCTCCCATATTTAAAGACAAATTCTTTAAATCTATAATGACAAGATCAGGATTTAATGAAGGAATCTTGGTGGCAAAATCTAGATTTAAATGAGTTATTGGAGTTGCACTTTTATTGTAATTGACAAAACCATCTCTTATTTTGAAATCAAGATTAAGTGCTGGCGCAATATTTTCCGATGCAATGTACCGTCCTTTCAAAGTTAAAAGAAAATCGGTGAATCCTTTTAATTCTGTTTTATCCAACCAGGTGATAAATTTTGGAGGGAAAGCGGTAAAGAAATCGTTTAGATTGCTATTGGTCGTTTTCAGAATAAAATCCATGTTGTAGCCTTCTTTCAAGAAATCGAATTTTCCTTTAAAATCAACAAGAAGATTGTTTATTTTCAAATCATTTTGCTCAAAAATAAACGAAAGTGAGTTCAAATTTACTTTAGTAATCAAATCGGCATTTACCTTTTTGTTCATCAAGTACGGTTCGTTATCATAGAGAACATTTAGTTTATCGATTTTTGCCTTAGAGTATAAATCAAAAACTGCTTTGCTTAAATCGCCTTTTCCTAAATACTCGAAACCAAATATATCAAAGTGAAGTTTCGTAGTTAAATCATCATAAACAATTTTGCTGTTTTTGATTTCTATTTTCTCTAATTTCAAAGAACTGTCTTCACTTTTCTGCTTCGTTTGGGTAGTATGAGCTTTGTAAACATTATAATTAGCAATTCCTTCCTTACTTACTTTTACATTTATATCAGCATTAGAAACAAAAATTTTATCAATATTTATTGATTTCCCAAACAGCAAGCTTGAAACATTGATACCAAAAGCAATTTCTTTCGCTGTAACCAGTTTCTCCTTTTCATAAGGAGCAGATCCGCTGAGTTCAAATTGCTCTAAACCCACTGTTAAAGAAGGAAAGTGATTGAAAAAAGAAATATTAGATTCGGAATAATCGAGTTTTGCATTTAGTTTTTCATTGGCAATTTTCTTAATCTCTGCATTAATTTTGTCTGCAAAAATATAAGGCGCAATAACCATAAATGCTAATAAAGTGATTAGGGAAATCCCTATATATTTTAGTATTTTGAGAGAAATAGATTTTAAAGATGGCATTTTAAATAATTAATTATGCTTAAGCAATAGGATATTTTTTATGGAATAATAATATTAACCGTGTACAGTTTCATTTTTACCATAGTTAACAATGATCGATGTTTCAAATTCGATCCATTCTTGCCATCGCTTGTCAACATCAACATTGTCTGCATATTTCCTTGCAAAACCTAAAAAAGTAGTATAATGTCCGGCTTCACTTATCATTAAGTCGCGATAGAATTTCGCTAATTCTGGATCGCTAATATTTTCGGATAACACTTTGAAACGCTCACAACTTCTGGCTTCAATCATAGCCGAAAAAAGCAATCGATCGCATAAAGCATCCTTGCGGCTTCCGTCTTTTTTCATGAATTTAAAAAGCTCGTTAACATAGTGGTCTTTGCGCTCTCTTCCTAAAGTCAGTCCTTTGCTTTTTATCAAATCATGAACCATTTGCAAATGTTCTAATTCTTCGCGTGCAATCACTAATAATTCGGTGACTAATTCCTCCAATTCAGAGTTATAAGTGATTAAACTTATCGCATTCGAAGCTGCTTTTTGTTCACACCAAGCATGGTCTGTCAAAATTTCTTCGATATTCGACTCTACTATATTTACCCATCTTGGGTCTGTGGCTAATTTTAATCCTAACATGGCAAGGGAATTTTTTTTGCAAAATTAGTGTTTTATAACTTAATTTTAAATCAAATGAGCGGATTACCATTAAAATACCATTATTTTGCAGTAATAATTTTTTATAAATTGAAATCTAATGAAATCACTTTTAATACTAGGTTTTGTTTGGCCAGAACCTAATTCTTCTGCGGCAGGCGGAAGAATGATGCAATTGATTTCGCTCTTTCAAGAACAAGGATTTCAAGTAACTTTTGCGAGTCCGGCTCAAGACAGCGACTTTATGGTTGATTTGAGTCAGTACAATGTCGAAAAAAAATCAATTGTTTTGAACTGTTCCAGTTTTGATACTTTCGTAAAAGATTTAAACCCGACCGTTGTATTGTTCGATCGTTTTATGATCGAAGAACAATTTGGCTGGCGTGTAGCCGAAAATTACCCAAATGCGCTCCGAATTTTAGATACTGAAGACTTACATTGTTTGCGATTTGCCAGGCAAAAAGCGTTCAAAGAAAAGCGAGCATTTCAAGCTACAGATTTATTGCTGGAAGAAATTGCCAAAAGAGAAATTGCGAGTATTTTGCGTTGTGACCTTTCGTTGATGATTTCGGAATATGAAATGGAATTGCTAAAGACTACTTTTAAAGTTGACAATAGCTTATTGTATTATTTACCGTTTTTATTAGAATCTGATCAAATTCCTGAATTAGAAAAGTTACCTTCTTTTGAAGATCGAAAAAATTTTGTTTTTATTGGTAATTTTCTTCATGAACCGAATTGGAATGTCGTTCAGTATTTGAAAGAAACGATTTGGCCATTAATTAAAAAACAACTACCAGAAGCCGTTTTAAATATTTATGGCGCTTATCCTTCTCAAAAAGTGTTACAACTAAATAATATAAAAGAAGGTTTTTTGATTAAGGGTCGTGCAGAATACGCCACCGAAGTAGTTGCAAAAGCACGAGTTGTTTTAGCTCCTTTGCGCTTTGGGGCGGGAATAAAAGGTAAATTATTAGAAGCAATGCAATGCGGAACACCAAGTGTCACTACGACTATCGGAGCGGAGTCGATGCACGATGTTTTGCCGTGGAATGGATTTATAGAAGATGATCCTGAAGTTTTTGCTGACAAAGCGATTCAACTTTATGAAAAACAAAATCTTTGGCTAAAAGCACAAATTTGTGGATTAATTATTATTCAGAAACGGTATTTGAAAGTATTATTTGAAAATAACTTTAACGTCAAAGTTCACTATTTGCTAAACAATTTACAAAAACATCGTCAGAATAATTTTATGGGAGAATTGCTACAGCATCATACAATGAGAAGCACAAAATATATGTCAAAGTGGATCGAAGAAAAGAATAAGAAATAAAATAATGGTGTTATTTTTCTGGTTTTGCATAAGGGATGGAAGCGATATCCTTTTATGGAATGCAATGGAATAAAAGATATAGCGTACAGCCGGACCGCACTGTAACGATAGTGAAAGTGGGGATATGCCCGAATAAAAAACCCGTCAAGATTTACTCAAGACGGGTTTTAGTTTTATACTAAAGCAGTACTTATGCAAGCATAGTCACTGGATTTTCTATGTATTGTTTTAATGTTTGTAAGAACTGCGCTCCAGTTGCACCATCGATAGTACGGTGGTCGCAAGCAAGTGATAACATCATTGTGTTTCCTACAACAATTTGTCCGTTTTTAACTACTGGTTTCTCAACAATTGCACCTACAGAAAGGATAGCTGAGTTCGGTTGGTTGATGATCGAGTTGAATTCAGTGATACCAAACATTCCAAGATTAGAAACCGTAAAAGTACTTCCTTCCATTTCAGTTGGTAGTAATTTTTTGTTCTTCGCTCTTCCAGCAAGATCTCTCACATTACCGCCTATTTGAGATAAACTCATTGCATCTGTAAATTTCAATACAGGAACAACTAATCCATCTTCAACAGCTACGGCAACTCCAATGTTTACATGGTGATTGATGATAATTACATCTTCTTTCCATTGAGAGTTTATTTTTGGATGTTTTTTTAATGCTAAAGCACATGCTTTGATTACCATATCATTAAAAGATACTTTGGTATCTGGAACGCTATTGATAATTGCTCTTGATTTCATCGCATCATCCATAGTAACTTCAATAACTAAATTGTAGTGCGGTGCGGTAAATAAAGATTCAGCTAAACGTTTCGCAATGATTTTACGCATTTGCGAATTTTTGATTTCTTCACTAAATACTTCTCCAGCAGGAACAAATACTTTTGCAACTGGTGTAGTAGCAACATCTGTTTTAGCAGGTGTAGCAGCAGCTTGTGAAGCGGCAGTAGCAGGAGTAAAGTTTTCGATATCGCTTTTGACAATACGTCCGTTTTCCCCAGAACCTTTTACTTGGTTTAATTGAATTCCTTTGTCACTTGCAATTTTCTTTGCCAATGGTGATGCCAAAATTCGTTGCCCGTCTGCTGGTACTTCTTGAACAATAGGTTCAGCCGATTTCTCAGTTGAATCTGTTTCTTTTTCTTGTGTTGCAACTGGAGCCACTTGTTTTGCTCCTCCAGTTTTATAATTGGTAGCAATTCCGCTTATATCAGTTCCTGCAGGCCCTATTATTGCTAAAAGACTGTCAACAGGTGCAGTATTTCCTTCTTGGATACCTATGTATAACAAAGTTCCTTCGTTAAAAGACTCAAATTCCATCGTTGCTTTATCGGTTTCGATTTCGGCTAGAATATCACCTTCACTAACTTTATCGCCTACTTTTTTTAACCAAGTTGCTACAGTTCCTTCAGTCATTGTATCACTTAGACGAGGCATGGTGATTACTACAACTCCTTTAGGCAAGGATGTTATTGGATTAGCCGCTACTTGATTTTCATCTTTTGCAACTTCCTTAGAAGCTGGAGTAGAAGTAATTTCTGGTGTAGTATCTCCAGCAATTAATGCTGAAATATCCTCACCTTCTTTCCCTATGATTGCTAATAATGAGTCTACTGCTGCAGTTTCACCTGCAGGTATTCCTATATATAAAAGAGTTCCTTCATTGAAAGACTCAAATTCCATTGTTGCTTTGTCAGTTTCAATTTCAGCTAGAATATCTCCTTCACTAATTTTGTCTCCTACTTTTTTTAGCCAAGCTGCTACCGTTCCTTCCGTCATCGTATCGCTCAAACGAGGCATTGTAATTATTGTTGCCATAATTGATTTATAGTTTGTGAGGTAAAAATGGATAGTTTTCTTGGTCGTATACTACATCGTATAATTGTTGAATTGGAGGATACTCAGACTCTTCGGCAAATGTTACACATTCTTCTACTAAATCTTTTACTCTTTGGTCAATTACTTCGATTTCTTCTTCTGTAGCGTATTTTTGATCTTTTATTACATCTAAAACTTGCGTAATTGGATCGATTTTTTTGTATTCTTCAACCTCTTCTTTTGAGCGGTATAATTGTGCATCTGACATAGAGTGGCCTCTATAACGGTATGTTTTCATTTCTAGAAAAGTAGGTCCGTCGCCACGACGTGCTCTATCAATTGCTTCTGTCATTGCTTCGGCAACCTTCACAGGATTCATTCCGTCAACTGGTCCACAAGGCATTTCATACCCCAGACCCAATTTCCATATATCCGTATGATTAGCTGTTCTTTCTACAGAAGTTCCCATTGCATAACCGTTATTTTCTACGATGAATACAACTGGAAGTTTCCACAACATAGCCATATTAAAAGCTTCGTGTAAAGAACCTTGACGTGCTGCACCATCACCAAAATAAGTCATAGTTACACCACCCGTTTCAAAATATTTATCTGCAAAAGCTAATCCTGCTCCTACTGGAATTTGTCCACCTACAATTCCGTGACCTCCATAAAAACGGTGTTCTTTAGAAAATATATGCATTGAACCACCCATACCTTTTGATGTTCCAGTAACTTTTCCTAAAAGTTCTGCCATTACGCGCCTAGGATCAACTCCCATACCTATTGGTTGAACGTGATTTCTATAGGCAGTAATCATCTTATCTTTTGTCAAGTCCATTGCGTGCAATGCGCCTGCTAGTACAGCCTCTTGACCATTATATAAATGTAGAAATCCTCTAACTTTTTGTTGGATGTATAATGCCGCAAGTTTGTCTTCAAACTTTCTCCAAAGTAACATGTCTTCATACCACTTTAAATATACTTCTTTTGTAACTTCTTTCATCTGATTTTTTCTTTTGCTAAAGTGTTATCAATTTGTGCCCAATAACGCAAAATAGTTTCCTCCCACAAATTTGCGAAATGCAAAAATAACACATTCAAACTTAGAACTAAAATTTAATAGATAATTTTTAGAATTTTTACAAGAATTTTTTATCAAACATGAATGGGAGTAAGTTTTTTAAAGATTCCGACTTATAAATAGCTCCTATTTCTCCCATAAAATAGATTTCAATTGGTGTATCTTGCCGTATTTCGTATTCTGCAATAGATTGCCTACAAGAACCACATGGCGGAATTGGCGCTGTAGTTGGGTTTGAATCCGAAGCAGCTGTAATTGCCATTTTTAATATTTTGGCATCTGGATATATTGCTCCTGCATAAAAAATAGCAACACGCTCAGCACAAAGCCCTGAAGGATAAGCTGCATTTTCTTGGTTGGAACCCAAAACCACTTTTCCGTTATCCAAAGCAATTGCTACACCTACTCTAAATTTTGAATAAGGTGCATAGGCCTTTTTTCGAACTTCAATTGCTTGAGTCATTAAATCCTGAACTTCATTTGGCAAGTCCGTAACAGTATCAAATACTTGGAATTTTGTTGTAAATGTTATTTCTTTCATATTTTTTTTAGGAAAAAAAATCCAAATTTCATTCCGAAAGTTCGGAACTAAAATTTGGATTTTTATTAGTGAATTAATTTTAGTTTAGTATTCGTCGTATTTATCTCCAAAGTTAAAAGTAAGAGAGAAACGCAATGTATTTTCTAAAGGATTTTTTACTTTAGAAGCTGAAAACAAATAAGAAACATCTACTTTGACTACATTATATTTGAAACCTGCTCCAAGAGAAAAAAATTGTCTAGCTCCTTTTAAAGGACTTTCATGAAAATACCCCATACGCATGGCAAAGGAATCTTGATATAAATATTCGGCACCTACTGCATAGGTAATTTCTTTTATTTCTTCACTAAAACCATTAGGTGCATCGCCAAATGATTTAAAAACTCCTGATGTCCATCCCATAGAACGGTAATTATCATTGTTTTGATTGTATTCTGCAGGTGTTACAGTACCGTCACCATTTAAATCTGGGTTTTGAGGAGTTGGTACTAATAATTTATTAAATTCGACATTTAACGCCACTTTATTATAATCGTCTAAAATAAAATCAAATCCAGTTCCTATTTTTAAATTTGCAGGTAGAAAATTAGTACTTAGCTCTGTTTTATCATAACTTATTTTTGGTCCTAAATTCTGAATATTAAATCCTGCTCTCCATCTTCCATTAAATTCAGTAAAAGCAATTTCTTCTGACTGGAAGAAACCCGCTACATCAACCGCAAATGAACTTGCAGATGATGCATCATTATTATCAGAAGCTACTTTTAGATTTGAATTAATAAATCGTCCCGCAATAGCCATGGAGAATTTCTCACTTAATTTTAAGGAATAAGAACCGTCAATAGCGAATTCGTTAGGCGAGACAATAGGAAAGGCTTCATTTGCTTCTCCTGTCTGGCGCAATTCAATTTTTCCTAAACCAAAATATCTCAAACTTCCAGCAAATGCGCTTCGTTCATTCAATTTATGATAATAGGTTAATTGTGCCAATGAAATATCATTCACTAAATCAGTAAGATAAGGCGTATAACTAACTGAAAATCCTTGCGCATCGGTAGCAAAAGCATATTTTGCAGGATTCCATTGTTGAGAAAAAGCATCCGCAGATGTTGCAACTCCCATATCGCTCATACCTGCTGCTCTAGCATCGGCCGCGACTAATAAAAATGGAACGCCAGGTGATATTACTCGGTCTTGAGCATTTGCATAAGAAATAGTGAATAGACAAATAACAATGAATAATGCTTTTTTCATTTTAAGAATAATGTTAATGGAACAAATATAGTATTAAAGTATTACAAGTTTTTCAAATTTTTCGCTTTTCATATTTGTAGACGTTGATTTTACAGTGAGTTTATAGACATAAACGCCTTTCCCAATTTTATCTCCAAAATCATCTTTACCATCCCAAGTAATCTCTTTTGACAAAAACCCTTCCGTTGTAATAATTTGATTTTTTGTCCAAACTATTTTTCCAGTTATTGTCATTACTTGAACCTGTACTTCTAGTGGCTCATAAGGTTTGTTATGCGTAAACCAAAACTCTGTATAGTTTACAAACGGATTGGGATAATTTAAAACATGTGTCAATGTTATTGTATCGTTATCCGTCACAATAAATTGAATTTCGGCGATTACAGGGTTATTATATACATCCCAAGCTTTGAATACAATAGTGTGCAATCCCGGTGATAATTTACGTAAAGGAAACCGAACTGTTCCAGTTGTAAAATCATCCAATTTAGTTTGGTAATAATCATTTAAAAGAAAAGGATTACTTACATCTCCGTCTAACACAGCAACAATATCATGCCCTATTCCGCTAGCGGTATTTATTCCGTTTTCATCTTCAAGAATGGCTACTAGAAAAGGAGATTCATTTGTTATTCCTCCTGAAACAAAAGTTTCATCATTCATATATAACTTCACTCTTGGGCTAATATTGTCTGCAATAGCATTTTCGTTTATCCCTCCTATTTTTATAGTGGAGTCAAATCCTGTTTCGTTTTCTAATAGATTGTTCTTTTTAGCATAAAAACTGATCCTTCCGCTTGCCAATGGTACTCTAATATCTCTAGGTACGACAAAACTAAATTCAAATTGACCATTTGTAATCGATGCATTTCCTCTAAATATTGTTTCTCCTAAAACATTAAAGTTAATTGGAGGACTATTTCCATCATTATTATAAGTTGTTCTGGCTATAATTTTGTCGAATACCGTAGTAGATACCTCGCCATTATAGTTAGTTAATGGATTGTTATTTTCATCAGTAACTTCACCTGTTAATTTAATTTTTGATAATGATTTGAAATTATCAATGGGTTGAGTTAGTGGAATGTCATTTACTTTTGTAAGCCTTATTTTTGGTTTGGGTATAGCAAGCATTAATGCTGGATCTCCAATATAAAAAACAACATTTGTTGCCGAATTAGGATTGCTATTTTTTGAAATTCGTAGTGCTTCTGCGATTGATGTGTATTGGTTAGAACCGTATGATAATAAATTTTTTGTAAACGTATCGTTAAAGTTTTCAGCGCTAGACTGTCCAATAGAACGTATCGTAGTAACCATTGCGATGGCACCACCTTTTGGATTCCAATAAGTATATTCACCTGCTGTTGGTCTAAACGGATTGTCAAATCGAGAAAACTCGCAAGTAATCGTTATAAATAAGGGGTATTTATTCTGGTTGCTCAAGTTTTGACCATCTGATTTTTCCCAAATTCTTTCAGAGGAAAGACCATCTTCACCACCATGACCTAAATAATTAAATATTAAAGCTCCTTTTTCGAAAGCATTAAAGAAGTCAATTCGTGCTTTTGGATACCTGTTTCCTCCCGCAGATGCTTCTTGTAAATAGGAGTCTAATAAAATTTTATTCACATTTAAAAAAGGCTTTTCGGTAGCAATCGTATTTGCAAGGCTATTTTGTCTATTCTGCATACTGGCATCTGATGGTCTATCCGAATCATCAGCAATTAAGACAACATTATTTCTCCAACTACCGTATGATTTTAAATCATGGTATTCAATAACCTTATTTACCATTTCATCAGCCTGTTTCATGTCATTTACAAGCATTCTACCAACTGCTATATCAATTCCTCCAAAAAAGTTGGTGATATTTCCTTCCGAAGCATCCATCAGTCCAAAAAAATCATCCGATGCAAAAGAAGATTCACCTGTACTACTACTATTTAAGGCATGGTAAATAGGAACTATATTAGTGTTGTTTGTGATTCTATTTTTATAGTCATAAGATGCATCGCCAAAAAGATTGATGTATTTTACCCTTTTCTCTGTTGTTGATGCATTCTCATAAATATATTTTATGCAATTGCGTATAGCAGCAATATCCTGTTTTCCTGAGGAGAACTCCTGATATATTAACTCTAAAGGAATTACTTTTACATTTAAATTAGAATGATTACGGTGAAAAGTAGCTAATTTCTCTGCGGATGAAACTAAAAAAGCAGGTGAAATAATCACATAATCAATGTCTTGAAATTGACCTTGACTGTTTTTAAATAGCGATCCTTTTAGATTTTGATTCGCAATTTTTGATTTATTGTCTTTTAAAGGAGTATAAAAATCTGTAGGATCCAATGCGATATATTTTCTAAGTTCACCCAAATTTGCTTTGAAATTTAATGTATTCTGATTTGAATTCTCAATTTTGGTAACATTATAAAGGTCTGTAATATCCCAAATTTGAGTAATCGCTGTAGCATTTGAAATTTCATAATTTACAACACCAATAGCAGATTCAGATTGATTGTATTGAAATTGAAATTGTTTACCGTAGCCCTTAAGATTTCTTTTGGCTACAAGCCTGATATAATCTAAAAAGCCCTTGGAACCTGGAACGCCACTATTATTGTAGTTCAATTTTATGTTTATATTTTCTGCTCCAGTAAAATTGGCATTACTTGGCAAAGATCCTAAAAAAAATTCGGTTCCAGAACCATTAGTTAACGCTGGGAAGGTAATGATTCCAACTGCATTTCCATTAGCAGTTACCGTAAATGAGGTCGATGTAAAAGCAGCTGAAGCGGCCGTTAATATAATTTTTACTGGAACTGAAGTGTCGATATTTGGAAAATTGAAATCAAATTCTTGCTCGTTTTTTACTTCGAATGATTCGCCAAACCATTGACGACCCAAACGAGCTACATTAATCAGGTCTAATTCATGGAATTGGTAATCATCGAATGTGGTCAAATTTAAAGTACTATTCCCTGTAGGCTGAATAATAGGATTTATTCTTTTTCCATCAACTCCTTGAACTGTTATATAGTAATACGATTTTTTATCATATAAGTTAACATTTGTTCTGCTTTCTTGATTCCAAGTATCTACTCCTTCTGCATAAAAAAGGATATAGTCTTCGTTATTAAAAACACCATCACTTTCTCCGTTAATTTGAATCGCATTTTCTTGCAAATCATTTGGGTAATAAATATTGTTCGATAGCGGTAACATTCGGCCACCATTACCATATATTTTTAATTTTCTAGGATCAATATTAGAAATATCTAATCCTAGTTGCTGTAGAAAAATTTTAGTAATTTTATAAACACCCGATTTCTCTACATAAAATTGAAACCAATTACCACTAGATAATATCGAATTTGAAATTGCATTAGTAGTAGAATTAAATCGTGCTACTTTTGATGTACTATTTACAATTTCATATGAAAAAGATTTGATTCTTTTGAATCCAAAATCATCTTTAATAATAGGAGAAAGATTGATGAACGCTTCATGAATATTTCTTGACTTCGCAACAATTAGATTTGCATTAATAGATTTTGGAATATTAACTGAGGATAGATCCCCAAGCTGAACTAACGATATTGATTCATAATTTATATTTGTGACTAGAACCTTCCCTTGATCAAAAGCAGCAATCTCATTTATTTTTAAACTAAAAAAAAGTGTTTTATTAGAATTATCATAATGGAAACTGTTGCCTATAAATTGAGGAATTGTAATTTTATAATCCCCATAAGACATTTCCTTGTTTTCTAACCATTCTATAGTGATATCTCCTTTAATTTGAGCAAAAGAAACAAAAGGAAGCAGGGCCATTAAAGCCAAAAATATTTTTCTCATTGCTTTTTTAACGGGATTAATTGTAGGTTATTATTAAATAGTAAAAATAATTTTTTTAGTGTAATTTTAATTAATAATTATTATAAATTTGCATTGTATTTAACAATTTAATGGTATACTTATATTTATTAAAAAAGTTAGATGCTATTAATTGTTAATTGTTATATTGCGTCACTAAAATTATTACCTACTAAAGAGTATGAAAGCAAAGAGAGTTATGGGCATACAGTTGTTACTATCAATCATGTTGGTTGTTGGTTCTTCTAGTTGCAGTAAAAAATCCAGTTCTAAAAACACTTCTAGAGCAACGGGTTGGAATATGGATAGTAAAAAAGGCTCAAGCAATAAAAAACAACAAGCAGGACCAGGTTTGGTTTTTGTGGAAGGAGGTACATTTACAATGGGTAAAGTACAAGATGACGTTATGCATGATTGGAATAACTCACCAACTCAACAACATGTTCAATCTTTCTATATGGATGAGACTGAAGTAACGAACTCTATGTACTTAAATTATTTAGAATGGTTAAAAAATGTTTATCCTCCAACAGAAGAAAACTACAAAAACATTTATGAAGGTGCCTCTCCAGATACTTTAGTATGGAGAAATAGATTGGGTTATAATGAAACCATGACTAATAATTACTTAAGACATCCATCTTATGCTGAGTATCCAGTAGTTGGAGTAAACTGGATTCAAGCAGTTGAATTTAGTAATTGGAGAACACAACGTGTAAACGAAGCTCTTTTAGAAAAAAATGGTTACCTAAAAAAGAATGCAAAAACACTTGATGTTTCTGCAGAAAGTAATTTTGATACCGAAACTTATTTAACTTCACCTACTTCTACTTATGGAGGAAATGAAGAAATTGTATTAAAAGAAGGAAAAAAAGGAAAAAAAGCTCCTAAAGCAGGAAAAGATGGGGTAGCTGTTGAGGCAAAAAATGTGTATGCACAACGTTCTTCAGGAATACTTCTTCCGGAATATAGACTACCAACTGAAGCAGAATGGGAATACGCTGCGGCAGCAGATGTAGGACAAAGAGAATATAACACATACAAAGGTCAGAAAAAATATCCTTGGTCAGGTGGCTACACTCGTTCTGGAAAGAGACAAACTAAAGGAGATCAATTAGCTAATTTCAAGCAAGGAAATGGAGATTACGGTGGAATCGCAGGTTGGTCTGATGATGGTGCTGATATAACAAATGAAGTAAAAAAATATCCAGCTAATGATTTTGGTTTGTATGACATGGCTGGAAACGTAGCAGAATGGGTACAAGATGTTTACAGACCTATTATTGATAACGAATCGAATGATTTCAATTACTTTAGAGGGAATTTATACACAAAAAATAAAATTGGTGCTGATGGTAAAATAGTAATTGTTACCAAAGACAATATTAAATATGACACCTTGAGTAATGGTAGAATAATTGCTAGAAATTTTCCAGGTCAAATTGCCAAGATACCAGTTGATGAGAACGAGACTTATTTAAGACAAAATTTCGACAAAAGTAATAACATCAATTATAGAGATGGTGATAAGCAATCAACAAGATATTATAATTTTGGAGATGATTCTTCAGATGAAAAATCTAAGTCGGATAAAATAATGTACAATTCTCCTAAACATAATGTTACAACAGACAGTTTAGGTAAAATGGTTAGAAAATATGATAAATCTAACAAAAGAACTACATTAATAAATGATGAATCAAGAGTTTACAAAGGTGGATCTTGGAGAGATAGAGCATACTGGTTAGACCCTGCACAAAGACGCTATTTCCCACAAGATATGGCTACAGATTATATTGGTTTTAGATGCGCTATGTCAAGAGTAGGTCCTAAAGCAGACAAGAAAAGATCAGTAAGAAATTAAATTTATAATAAAAAAATAAAAGCCCTTTCATTAGGGCTTTTATTTTTTTAAACCTTTCCAAATGGATATTAGTTACATTCATAGTATATTTTTAAAATGTGATTCAGTTTCGATAGATACTCGTAAAATCGAACCAAATTCATTATTTTTTGCCATAAAAGGAGATCGTTTTAATGCAAATGCATTCGCAAAGTCAGCATTAGACAAAGGTGCTACTTATGTAATAATTGATGATGAATCTTATTTTATCGACCAAAGGACTATATTAGTTAAAAATACTTTAGTTACATTACAGGAATTAGCAAAATTCCATCGTGATTATTTAAACCTTCCCATCATAGCTCTAACTGGTAGCAACGGTAAAACAACAACGAAGGAATTAATTCAAGTCGTACTTTCAAAAAAGTATAAAACTAAGGCTACTTTAGGAAATCTAAACAACCATATTGGAGTCCCATTAACCCTACTTTCATTTAATTCAGATACTGAAATTGGAATAGTAGAAATGGGAGCAAATCACAAAAAAGAAATTGAATTTCTCTGTGAATTAGCAAAACCAAATTACGGCTATATAACTAATTTTGGTAAAGCCCATTTAGAAGGATTTGGAGGTATTGAAGGAGTGATTCAAGGTAAATGTGAAATGTACAATTATCTTTCTAATCAAAATGCTGTCGTTTTTGTAAATCTGGAAGATACAATTCAAACAGAAAAAACTAAGAATTTAAAATCCTATACATTCGGTATAAACAGAATGAATGCCGATGTTAACATAGAGGGTATAAAAGCCGATCCATTTGTACAAATAAACTATGCTGATCATATTATAAAGTCTCATTTAATTGGATTGTATAATGCAAATAATATTAATGCAGCTTTAACAATAGCAAAGTATTTTGAAGTTTCTAATAGTGCAATAAAAGAAGCTTTGGAGACTTATATTCCTAAAAATAATAGATCTCAATTAATTACAAAAGGAACAAATCAAATTATTTTAGATGCTTACAATGCTAACCCAAGTAGCATGAAAGTCGCCATAGAGAATTTTTTACAATTAGAAAATTCAAATAAAATTTTGATTTTAGGTGATATGTTTGAATTAGGACAAGAAAGTCTCGAAGAGCATAAAGCTATAATTACAATGTTGATGAATCAAGAAAAAGTGAAATGTTATTTTGTTGGTTCAGCATTTTATGTAAATAAGATTGAAAATAATAATTTTTGTTTTTATGAATCCTTTAAAAGTTTTTCTACTGAATTAGCCACTACTAAATTTGTAAATTGCTCACTTTTAATAAAAGGATCTAGAGGAATGGCATTAGAACGAACGTTGGATTTTATTTCATAAACACTCTATAATATCAAATAAAAAAATAATTACTAATTATTTGAATGGTATTTTTTATTTAATGATATTCTCATTGTGAAATTTGTGCAATTTTATCCTTTTAATTATAAGCCCATATTGCTTATTGCATTACTAGTCTATCATAGAGTTAACTCTAAAACATCTACGATTTAGCTTATAAATGTACTAATCTTAATGTAATTATAGTTAATCTCCTTTTATTTTTGATGATTTCTAAAAAATTTTGTTTTGCGTGATACTGTACTAAAAAGTGTGTAAATAAAAAAATTGGGGTTTTAAATTACAAACGATAAACTTACAGATTAATGAACTTTACAGAAGGACAAATTTTGGAATTATAAAGGATCAATACATATTGTCGTGGGGAAATATTAAAATATAGATATTTGTGTTTCCAAATTATTCCAAATGCAAGATTCCTATAGCGAACTAATTAAGTTATTATTACCAGAAATCATTTTTGACTATTTTGAATTGACTTCTTGTAAAAAGGAACAAGAGATACTTCATCTTTATTTGAAGGAGATTAATTCAATTCCTAAAGAACACCGACCTTTTAAATTAAGTTCAAAAGGCTTTTTTGATGAGATTACGTTCAAGATTTTCCTATTCGTGGACATCAAGTATATCTTCATATTTCTCGTAGAAGGTGGTTAACGAAGATACTGGTAAGGTTGTATTTAGAAAATGGAACTTAGTAGCGGACGGAACTCGTGTAACACAGGAGTTTGCGTCTTTTTTAAAAGAGATCAATAGATTCCAGTCCAAATAATTGTAATGCTATAGCCTCATTCTACGGGGTTTCAGCAAGAAATTTGCAATATCAGTATAAAGATTATTTAAGCGATTTTAAGGCTTGGGAACAAAAGTCGCACGCAAAACAATGGCTAATTTTTCCTAAAAATATTGGAAAACGTTTATCAATAGATGATACATCCCTCTCCAATGGCGAACTCTATACTATTGTAACCAACAAAGCTGGTAAAAGTAGAAAGGGAACTATAGTAGCAATGCTTGCTGGAACCATAGCAGAAACAGTAATTACTATATTAGAAAAAATACCACTAAAGCTAAGAAATTCAGTTACAGAAATAACACTCGATATGGCGGCTAATATGGGGCTTATTGCTAAGAAATGTTTCTCTAATGCGGTAAGAGTTACCGACCGATTCCATGTTCAAAAACTAGCACTCGAAGCTTTACAAGAAATCAGGATTAAATATAGGTGGTAAGCAATTGATATGGAGAACGATGTTATTGAAAAAGCATATCAACTTGCTCAAGACTTACGAAATGTTTTTGAAAACATTACTGATAAAATTTATGGTTTATCCAAATTAGCTAAATGGCATTAAAAGGTAGCTCAAGCTGAATTTAAATCATTTAATACGATATCTAGATCAATACAGAGTCATTATCAAACAATCATAAACTATTTTGACAACAGAAGCACTAATGCTTCAGCGTAGTCTTTCAATGCTAAAATAAAAGCTTTTAGATCTCAATTTATAGGTGTGAGGAACGTAGAGTTTTTCCTGTTTAGATTAACTAAGTTATTTGCTTAATCCCCAAGTTTT
>CBDUEE010000002.1:0-34085 GCA_965366105.1 uncultured Flavobacterium sp.
AAGGAAACTACAAAATATTCAAACTTGATTTATTACTTTTAAAGTTTTAAATTAGTATATGAAATATTTTGTAGTTTTCTTTTTTTTAGTCCTATCCGCAACTTCTATTGCGCAAGTTAAAGAGCCATCACAGAAAGTAAATGGTATCATCATTAGCAATACTACTCGAGTACCATTAGCAGGCGTTAACATCATTAATGTTAATAAAGTAAGAGGTGCCACTACCGATTTAGGCGGTTACTTTGAAATAGATGTTCAGGTTAACGACACACTTCATATTACTAGCTTGGGATTTCAGTCACTACGTGTACGAGTTACTAATGACTGGATAAAAAATAAAAGTACCAAAATACAACTTACCGAAAAAGCTATTGCACTGGAAGAAGTTGTAATACGCCCTTTTAACTTAACTGGATATCTTGAGGTTGACACCAAAATTATTCCCGTAAAAGAGAACTTTAGATATAGCATTTCGGGTTTAACCCAAGGCTACGAAGCTGGAGAGTATTCTCCAAATGCTTTTGGTAGAGTACTTGGATCTATCTTTAATCCAGCAGATGTACTCTATAATTTCTTTGGTAAAAACCCAAAAGAACTCAAGAAATTAAAAGAGATGAAGAAAGATGATACGGTTCGAAATCTTTTAGAATCTAAGTTTGACAGAGAAATGATAGCCGTTCTTCTAGGTGTTGATAAAAATGAAATTGCCGAAATTCTGCAGCGTTGCAACTACTCTGAATCTTTTATACAAACTGCAAATGATTTACAAATCATGGACGCTATAAGTGGTTGTTATGAAGAATACAAGATCCTAAAGAAGAAATAATTTATTTTTTTTTAAATTCTAAATTACAATCTTGAAACTTCGATATTGAACTAGAAATTCCAAACATAGAATCCTCAATTATGAAAGTAGTTGGGGATTTTTTTAAACTTTTTATTGATTCAATATCAAAAAATATACATATATTTACTTACATTATTAAACACTAATTTTAAATATCTAAATCATGGCAAAAAGTCAAGACGCAAAGAAAACTGCGAAAAAAGAGCCTTTAAAAACAGCAAAGGAAAAAAAAGAAGAAAAAAGAGATAAGAAAAACACACCAAAAAGAGATTAATCACAAATAAAAAAAGGCTAATAAAATTTTTCAATTTATTAGCCTTTTTTAGGTTTTATAACTAGAATTTATCTTGAATAATTAGGAGCTTCTTTAGTAATAGTCACATTATGAGGATGGCTTTCGTTGATACCACTTGCAGTAATACGAACAAAGCGACCTGTTTCTTGAAGTGTTGGAATATCTTTTGAACCGCAATATCCCATTCCAGCACGAAGACCACCAATGAATTGTTGCATACTTTCATTCAATTCCCCTTTATAGGGCACACGCCCTACAATTCCTTCTGGAACCAGTTTCTTTACATCATCCTCTACATCTTGGAAATAACGATCTTTTGAACCTTCTTGCATTGCTTCAACAGAACCCATCCCTCGATAAGATTTGAATTTTCTTCCTTCAAAAATAATTGTTTCTCCAGGAGATTCCATAGTACCAGCAAGTAATGAACCTAACATTACACAGTCAGCACCTGCCGCAATTGCTTTAGGAATATCACCTGTGTAACGAATTCCACCATCAGCAATAACAGGAACTCCGGTTCCCTTTATGGCTGCAGCCACTTCAAGAACAGCAGAGAATTGAGGAAAACCAACACCTGCAACGATACGAGTCGTACATATTGAACCTGGCCCAATTCCTACTTTCACACCATCAGCGCCATTCTCAACTAAATATTTGGCAGCTTCTGGAGTAGCAATATTTCCCACAATAACATCTAAGTCTGGAAATTTAGCTTTTACCGCTTTCAAAACATCTACAACGCCTTTTGTATGTCCGTGAGCGGTATCAATAATTACAGCATCAACTCCAGCATTTACTAAGGCAGTTGCTCTTTCTACCGCATCAGCAGTAACACCTAATGCAGCAGCGACTCTTAAACGTCCAAATTTATCCTTATTAGCGTTTGGTTTTTGAGTCAATTTAGTAATATCTCTAAAGGTAATTAAACCTACTAGCTGATAGTCATTATTTACAACTGGCAATTTTTCGATTTTGTGACCTTGTAGAACTATCTCTGCTTCTTCCAGAGAAGTACCTTCAGGAACGGTAACTAAATTTTCAGTAGTCATTACTTCAACAATAGGTCTGGCTCCATTTTTTTCAAAACGTAAATCTCTATTGGTAACAATTCCTTTTAGAATTTTATCTTCATCTACAATCGGAATACCTCCAATTCCAAATTCCTTCATTGCATTTTTAGCATCTGCAACTGTAGAAGTTAATGGTAAAGTAACTGGATCTATAATCATTCCAGACTCTGCACGTTTTACTTTTCTAACTTTGGCAGCTTGTTGCTCAATAGTCATGTTTTTATGCAAAACACCAATCCCTCCTTCTTGAGCCATAGCAATTGCCATAGCGCTCTGAGTAACAGTATCCATAGCAGCGGATACTATAGGAACATTTAGCGTTATATTTCTTGAAAATTTAGATTTGATGCTCACTTCGCGAGGAAGCACATTTGAGTAGTTTGGAACTAATAAAACATCATCGTAAGTTAATCCTTCACCGATAATTTTAGAGTTGTGTGCGATCATTGCAATTGTAGTTGGAGTTTAATTGCGTGCAAATATAGATAATCTTAAGCAAAAAAACAGACTCCTTGTAGAATAAATAATTAAATTGCAGTTCAAAGTCAATTCTTTGTAACTAAATTACCCATGGTTTCCAAAATATAATTTCAATTTATTTCATTATGACAGAAGCCACAACGGATT
Source organism: uncultured Flavobacterium sp. (assembly GCA_965366105.1). Classification (GTDB taxonomy): domain Bacteria; phylum Bacteroidota; class Bacteroidia; order Flavobacteriales; family Flavobacteriaceae; genus Flavobacterium. The sequence goes on from CBDUEE010000002.1 coordinate 2,843, forward strand.
TAAAAGGACTTTCAAATCAAGAAGTACTACTTTCAAGAACACAATTTGGATCAAATTCTACAATACAACAGAAAAAAAATATCTTTTTGAATTCAGTATTCGAAATGGTAAAAGAACCTATGTTCTTATTATTACTTACCGCAACCAGTATTTATTTTATTACAGGTGATTATGGAAACGGAATTTTTATGACTGTAGCAATCCTTTTGGTTTCTACCATTTCACTTTACCAGGAATCAAAAAGCAGATCTGCAATTAATGATTTAAAAAAACTTTCCCAACCCAAGAGCAAAGTCATCCGCAACGGCGAAACAATAGAAATTGCAAGCGAGGAAATCGTAATTGGTGATCTAATACAAACTGAAGAAGGTACATTTATTCCTGCAGACGGTATTATTGTTCAATCTAATGATTTCGCTGTTAATGAATCAATTCTCACAGGCGAATCAATGGCTGTTTTTAAAAGTGAAACTACTGATAACAATACCGTTTCCCTTGGAACAAATGTAACAAGCGGTTTGGCAATTTGCAAAGTAACTGCCATTGGAAACACTACCCAATTGGGGAAAATCGGTAAAAGCTTAGAGGATATTGTCGAAGAGAAAACACCTTTGCAGGTTCAAATGGCAAACTTTGTAAAAAAAATGTCTCTTGTAGGTTTAGTGATTTTTGGCTTTGTATGGGCTATCAATTATTACAATTCAAAAGTTGTTTTAGACAGTTTATTAAAAGCACTTACCTTGGCAATGAGTATCATTCCCGAAGAAATTCCGGTAGCTTTCACTACTTTTATGGCACTTGGTTCTTGGCGATTGATGAAAATGGGGGTTATTGTAAAACAAACAAAAACAGTTGAAACATTAGGAAGCGCTACTGTAATTTGTACAGACAAAACAGGAACAATTACTGAAAACAGAATGACCCTCGCACAGTGCTACACTTTATCAGATAATACTATAAAAAACAATTATTCAGATGAAAATAGCATCGAATTATTAACTACGGCTATGTGGGCTAGCGAACCCATTCCTTTTGATCCAATGGAAATTGCATTACATGAAGTTTATTCTAAATTAAAAATAGTAGATGAACGTCCAAATTTCAAACTAGTACACGAATATCCATTAGATGGGAAACCACCTATGATGACTCATGTTTTTGAAAATGAAAACGGAGCAAGAATTATCGCTGCCAAAGGAGCAACCGAAGCATTAATAGCTACTTCTAATTTATCTGAAAAAGAAACGCAACAAGTTTTAGCTGCAATGTCTAAAATGGCATTAGAAGGCTATCGTGTCTTAGGAGTTGGAATTGCTAAATTTACCGGCACTGATTATCCCAAAAAACAACAAGAGTTATCGTTTGATTTTAAAGGATTGGTTGCATTTTATGATCCGCCAAAAGCCAACATCAAAGCAACATTTGAGGCCTTATATAACGCAGGAATTCAAATAAAAATAGTTACGGGTGATAATGCAGAAACTACTGCTACAATTGCAAAACAAATTGGTTTTAAGAATGCTGATAAAACGTTAAACGGTGATGAATTAATGGCGATGGATGATGAAACGCTCAAAGCCAGAGTCATGGAAACTGCTATTTTTACAAGAATGTTCCCAGAAGCAAAACTCAAAATTATCAAAGCCTTAAAAGATAACAACCAAATCGTAGCTATGACTGGTGATGGCGTAAATGATGGACCTGCGTTAAAATCAGCTCATATTGGAATTGCCATGGGAAAAAAGGGCACTGAGATTGCCAAACAAGCAGCTAATCTAATCCTTGTTGATGATGATTTTTCTAAGATGATTGATGCTATCGCTATGGGCCGAAAAATATATAGCAATCTAAAAAAAGCCATACAATACATCATTTCGATACACATCCCAATAATTCTAATTGTCTTTATCCCTTTGGCTCTAGGATGGATTTATCCTAATATTTTCTCCCCTGTGCATGTTATTTTTTTAGAAATAATTATGGGACCAACTTGTTCTATAATTTATGAAAATGAACCTATGGAGCGCAATTTAATGCAGATGCAACCACGACCTGTTACCAATACTTTTTTTAAACTTAAAGAAATTACGATTAGCATTATTCAAGGAATTATTATTACAATTGGGTTATTATCCATCTATCAATATTGTGTCGCTACAAATTGTTCTGAAGCTACCACAAGAACTGTTGTTTTTGTAACCTTGATTTCGTCAAATATTTTTCTAACACTTACCAACCGTTCGTTTTACTACTCGTTATTTACCACGTTGCGATATAAAAATAACTTAGTCTTGATGATTATTAGTGCAACCGTTTTCATGACCGCCTGTTTGTTATTTATTCCTGTATTTGCTGCTTTTTTCGAATTCGAAAGAGTTTCTGGTATCCAAATAGGATTGAGTATTATGGTTGGATTTGTTTCGGTACTTTGGATAGAAATTTACAAAGGCATTAAACGAAGAAATGTTCACTATTCTAAATAGCACTTATTTTTTACTTTTTTTAAAAACAATATTAAAACCCAATTGAAAAGAAAGACTGTTAGCCTTAGTAACATCTTTATATTCTAAAAGATTATCGGCAAGAACATAAAAATTTACGGGTCCAAAATAACTAGAAAGTCCTAAACCAATATTCTTATAAGAATATGAATCCAAGGTATAAGTTGCTTTCATTTGTAATGCGTTGAAGATTTTTCTTCGGTAATAAGTAGTGAAAGCAACCATTGGTGTTCTAGGTGTAGTCATAACGAATAACTGAGTACCTATCGCGCTTTTATAAATAGTTTCTGAATTATGATCCAAACAATTGCAATCTTCTGACCTTTCTTCATTGAATGAAAACTGAGCCGAAGTATTGAATTTTACTGGTCGCCAAGTGGTGTAATTTGCATATAGTGTTTCTAAAGGAATGGCTTTTTTAAAATCTTCATAAACATTTTCAACAGATTCTCCTGAATTGAATTTTGGAATCACCCCTTTGTATTCATACTTTCCTTTTAACGACAAAGTTTTAACCTCGCTGGTGTGTTTAATAAAACCTACATCTATGACACTAGCAGTAAGTTGTATGTTTTTCTTTGGATAGTAAGTAAAACCAGCATCAAATCCTAGACCTAAATTACCACCTAGAAAAGCTCTTTTGGCAATATCTTTTACGACATTAGGCTCATATCCTTCATCATCATATTTTGCAATCCCAGAAGTATTAAGTTGCAATTGAGAATAAATCATCTGCTCATACACTCCTGTTGTCGAGGGAATAGTATAGATATAACCTGAGTTGTTCGTAGAAGTAGCGTTGTATATACTGGAATAAATCTTTCCTCGTACTCCTACAATAAACTTTTCATTGATTTTCTTATTAAATCCAAGATGAAAAACGGAAAGCATTTCTGCTTTAACACTCAAATCTGCTAAATTAAAAATTTTGCCCAAATGATCTCTATTTCCGTCTAGAGCTAAAATGGCAATATCTTTTGGAACATAGCTCAATGCATCCAATTCCTGGTACATACCAAACGAAACATACGTAACCTTTTGTGCGCCAGCAATCTTAAAACCACCATTAAAACCTTCTAACTGTTCATTTATCGAAAGCTTATCTTTGCTTGTAGCAGAGAATATTACATTACGTAATTTGACATTAAAATCGACTCCATTATTGGCAAACAAATCATAGGCAGAAAATCCGCTTGAACTAACATTAGAAGAAATCCCAGATAATAAAGGCACTCCAAAATACCAATCATACTTAAAATCAGAACCTGGATTAGTCAACAAAGATTGGGGAACTGAAGTGAAATTATATAAAATCTGCTTGTTTTGCGAAAAGCAATTCACTGCTATAAATAGAACAAAAATCGATATTATTTTTCTCATTCTACTACTAAATAAGCGGTTACACCTGATCGCATTTTCAAACTACCCAAACTACTTTCACTCAATGGAAGACCTGGGAACATAGTCATTGTAAAAACAATTTTTGTGGTTCTTTTTAACAAATCCAGTTCTGCATTTTCAAAAATTTCAGTTTTAGTAACTTTGTTTTCAATACCCGAAGATGGCAGAATAATCATATTGGTACTATGAACAGATTGATTATTTTTATCTAAAAACACTAAAGATATTGCGTAACGTCTATTTATTGTGTTTTGTAATTCAAAGAAAAGCTCTACTTTTTTTAATCGCTGTTTAAAAAAAGAATCGTTGAATACTTCAATTGTTGGCGCATCAAAAAAAACATTTTGCTCAGTTCCGTTAGTCACAAATTGATTTGCCTTTACCTCAAAATAGGCTAAGTTAGTTACAACTACAGGTTCTATTTTTAAATTATTAACCTGATCAAAATCTAAATCGCTGGCACATGAAAAAAGTAGTAACAGCAACGCTACTATTGCTAAAATTTTATGTAAAGACCGTAATTTCATAGTGTTTTAAGTAAAAGGTTATTTCATAAAAAATTACATCAATCCATCAATCCGAAAATTATTTTTCTTAAATATAACGATAGTAATACAAAAAATTGACACATTGTTTAATGATATTCTCCAAACAATTTAGAAGCTTCATTATAGGCACTTTCAAAACTCATTGGACTTAAATTTGTCAGTTCCTTTTGAGTAGTAAAATAAGACAATAATTTTTCTGTAGGCATGTTTCCTGTCAGATTATCAGTAGCCATTGGACAGCCACCAAAACCTTGAATAGCACCATCAAAACGCCTGCAACCAGCTTTGTATGCGGCATCAATTTTCTCAAACCATTTATCAGGCGTTGTATGTAAATGAGCTCCAAATTCAATTTTAGGATATGCTGGAATCAAATTTGAAAATAAATAAGAGATTACCTCCGGAGCGGAACTGCCTACTGTATCCGAAAGTGATAAAATTTTCACTCCCATATCAGCTAATTTTCTAGTCCATTCGCCTACGATTTCAACATTCCATGGATCTCCATAAGGATTACCAAAGCCCATCGATAAATATGCCACCACTTCTTTACTACTTTTATCTGCAATTTCAAGAATTTCCTGCAGTGTGATTAAGGATTCAGCTATGGTTTTATGCGTATTTCGCATTTGAAAATTCTCAGAAATTGAAAATGGAAACCCTAAATATTGTATTTCAGGATGTACAGCAGCCATGGTTGCACCTTGAGTATTAGCAATAATGGCTAGTAATTTACTTCGAGTTTGAGTCAAATCAAGTTGTGCTAGAACTTCAGCAGTATCTTGCATTTGCGGAATTGCTTTAGGCGAAACAAAACTGCCAAAATCTATACTATCAAAACCTACCCGTAACAAAGATTGTATATAAGCCACTTTTTTTTCCGTAGGAATAAATGGCTTAATGCCTTGCATGGCATCACGTGGACATTCTATAATTTTTATTGGCTCCATAGGTAGCCAAAGATACTAAACATATTGTTTTTACGAAATCGTTTTTTATTTTAACACAAAAGAAATTATTATCTTTTTTGGTAATACTTTAATATATTACATTAAATGGTAATAAATACTTATATTACGTTTTATTGTAATAATTTCAATTTTATGAAACTATTTTATTACTTTTGATTTATGACTGCGATACTTACAGGTGATATAATCAATTCAAGAAAGCTTTCCTCCAAAAATTGGATGGATAACTTAAAGACTTTATTGAACACCTTTGGAAAAACTCCAAATGATTGGGAAATCTATCGTGGCGATGAGTTTCAGATGGAAATTAAAAATCCTCAAGATGCTTTATTAGTAGCGTTTCAAATTAAAGCTTTATTTAAATCTATAAATCTAGATGTTAGAATGAGCATAGGTTTTGGTGATAAAACATATAAAACAAGAAAGATTAGCGAAAGTAACGGAAGTGCTTTTATCCGTTCAGGCGAAACATTTGATACTTTAAAAAAACAAAAACTTAATTTAACTGTTAATTCTGGTAATACAATATTTGATACAGAGTTGAATTTAATGCTAAAATTAAGTTTATCGTTTATGGATAATTGGCTACAGCAATCAGGTGAATTTATTTTAGTCGCGATTCAAAACCCTACACTTTCGCAAGAAGAAATTGGTTTGAAATTAGGAATAAATCAGGCCGCTGTGAGCCGAAGACAAAAGCGCTCCAACTATGAATTGGTAAAAGAATTGGACCTTCATTTTAGACAAAAAATAAAAACAATTTTAATATGATTGTATTTATAAAACTACTTTTAGCACACTTAATTGGCGATTTTTTATTACAACCTACTTCATGGGTAAAAGATAAAGAGCACAAAAAATATCAAAGTATTTACTTATACCTGCATACTTTTTTACACTTTCTATTAGCCTGGATTTTAATTGGAAAACTAGCATTTGGTTGGTTTGCATTAAGTTTAGCTCTTACGCACGGATTTATTGATTTTATAAAATTGCATTATCAAACATCAAAAACAAAACGCAATTGGTTTTCCATTGATCAAGGTTTACATTTGCTTGTGCTTATTGCAGTTACTTTACTGTACAACAACACACCACTACAATTACCTGCTCCAAGCAATCAGTTTTGGATTATTATAACTGCCGTAATTCTACTTACAAAACCGACATCTATAATTATAAAAAACATTATTTCGATTTGGACACCAGAAAACAAAAGCAAAGACAAATCATTGCAAAATGCTGGAAATTATATAGGAATTTTAGAACGTCTTTTTATTTTTGGTTTTATACTCACAGGACATTTTGAAGCTATAGGCTTTTTATTGGCTGCAAAATCTATATTTAGGTTTGGTGATTTAAAAGAAGCTAAAGACCGCAAACTAACTGAATATGTATTAATAGGAACATTATTAAGTTTTGGAATTGCTTTACTTATTGGCATCCTAGTACAATTAAGTTTAGGGTTTTCTTTTTAAAATTTCCTTGTTAATCGCTTTTACTAAAGCAGGTCCTTCATAAATAAAACCGGTGTACAATTGTATTAAACTTGCTCCTGCATCTAGTTTTTCTAAAGCATCTTGGGCAGAATGAATTCCTCCTACCCCAATAATAGGAAACGATTTGTTACTTTTTTCAGATAAGAAACGAATAATTTCTGTAGAACGATTTGTTAAAGGTTTTCCAGATAATCCACCCATTTCTGTCTTATTTTGAGATTGTAATCCTTCACGTGAAAGTGTCGTATTAGTTGCAATTACACCTGCAACCTTGGTTTCGTTGATAATATCGATAATATCTAATAGTTGTTCATCCGTTAAATCTGGAGCAATTTTCAAAAGAATTGGTTTCTGTTTTGGCTTTGCTAAATTCTTATTTTGAAGTGTGTTCAACAATTGCTTTAGCGGCTCTTTTTCTTGTAATTCTCGTAAATTAGGTGTGTTTGGCGAACTCACGTTGACTACAAAATAATCAACATAATCAAAAAGCGTTTCGAAACAAACTTCGTAATCTTGTGTGGCATTTTCATTTGGCGTGAGCTTGTTTTTACCAATATTTCCACCTATTAAAACATCTTTATTTTTCTTTAATCTTTCTACAGCTTCCTTCACACCGCCATTATTGAAACCCATTCTGTTGATGATTGCCGAATCTTCTTTCAAACGAAACAAACGCTTTTTTGGATTTCCATCTTGTCCAACTGGCGTAAGGGTTCCTATTTCGATAAAACCAAAACCAAAATTGGATAATTCTTTATATAAACTAGCATCTTTATCAAAACCCGCTGCCAATCCTACTGGATTTTTAAACTTCAATCCAAATACTTCTGTCTCTAATCTGGAATCTTTTACTTCATAAATTGATTTTAAAAGCGCAGGAAAACCTGGTATTTTTGATAAAAAACGAATCATTGAAAAAGTAAAATAGTGTACTTTTTCAGGATCAAAACAAAAAAGAATAGGGCGAATGAGTAGTTTATACATAGCTGTGTTGTTGTGTTGTGCAAAAATAGAATTATCTAGGCGATAATTAAATATTTGCAAAACAATTTACCAAATCATTTTTACAAGCGTAAAAAATGCTTCTGAAAAAATGATTATATTTGCATAAAACAAAGAAAAATGCAACATATCATAGATCGTTTTATCAGTTACGTAATTATAGATACGGAATCGGATGCGAATTCAGAAACTACACCAAGTACAAAAAAACAATGGGATCTTGCTAACAAACTGGTAGAAGAATTAAAAACCATTGGAATGCAAGAGGTTACAATAGATGATAAATCATACATCATGGCAACTTTGCCTAGTAACGTAGATCACGAAGTACCAACTATTGGGTTCATTTCTCATTTTGATACCTCTCCAGATTTCTGTGGGGCGAATATAAAACCCCAAATTGTACCTAATTATGATGGTAAAGACATTGTATTAAATGCTGAGAAAAACATCGTCTTATCACCTAACTATTTCAAAGATTTACTGCTTTATAAAGGACAAACTTTGATTACTACAGACGGAACAACACTGCTAGGTGCTGATGATAAAGCGGGTATTACAGAAATTGTTACTGCAATGGAATTCCTTATCAAAAATCCAGAAATCAAACACGGAAAAATTAGAATAGGCTTTACTCCAGACGAAGAAATTGGGCGCGGCGCACACCATTTTGATGTACCTAAATTTGGTGCAGATTGGGCTTACACCATGGACGGAAGTCAAGTAGGAGAATTAGAATATGAAAATTTTAATGCAGCTGGTGCTAAAATCACTTTTAAAGGTAAAAGTGTACATCCTGGATATGCAAAAGGCAAAATGATTAATTCAATGCTGATTGCTAATGATTTTATAAATAAATTACCACCAGAAGAAACACCACAAGAAACTAAAGGTTACGAAGGTTTTTTTCACGTTCACCATTTAACAGGAAGTATAGAAGAAACTGTTTTAGAATTAATTATTCGTGATCACAACAAGAAGAAATTTGAAAAAAGAAAAGATTTAATTGAAAAAATAACTCGCAAGATCAATAAGAAATTTGCGAAACAATTTGGTGAAGATATTGTTACTGCTGAAATAAAAGATCAGTATTATAATATGAAAGAAAAAGTTCTACCTGTGAAACACATTGTAGATATTGCTGAAAAAGCAATGAAGGAAATTGGAATTAAACCGTTAATCAAACCTATTCGAGGCGGAACTGATGGCTGCCAACTATCTTATAAAGGATTGCCTTGTCCTAATATTTTTGCTGGTGGACATAATTTTCATGGAAAATATGAATATGTACCTGTCGAAAGCATGCAAAAAGCAGTAGAGGTAATTGTGAAAATTGCAGAATTAACCGCAGCACAACCTTCAAAGTAAAATAAAAAAAATCCCAAATTCCAATTATTACAATCGGAATTTGGGATTTTTAATTCTTATTATTTTATTATTTTTTGCTTAATGCAGCACTCATTTCCATTGAAATAGCAGAACGCTCCATTTTTAATTTTCCTGACATTGTTTCTACAATAACTGTTGTATCTGCTAATTCAGAAACTTTTCCATGAAGACCACTTTTAGTGATGATTTTGTCGCCAACTTTTAAAGTACTTTCAAATTCTTTTTCGTTTTTAGCTCTTTTTTGTTGTGGTCTAATCATAAAGAAATAGATCACCACAAACATTAATATAAACGGTGCAAATTGAGTTAATTGTTCCATAATTTTAATTCTCTTTTTATTTGTTAATTATTACATTAAACCACGACCAGCTTTAATAATTCTTTTACTGGCTTGAAGTTCCTTTACTAAATTATCTAAAATTCCGTTGATAAAAATACTACTTTTTGGTGTAGAATATTCTTTTGCAACTTCTAAATATTCGTTAAGAGTTACTTTGACAGGAATCGATGGGAATTTCAAGAATTCACAAATTGCCATTTTAAGGATAATTGTGTCAATTTCAGCAATTCTTTCGCTATCCCAGTTTGGCGTTTTATCAAGATATTCCTTTGCCAATTCCTTTTCATTCAAGACTGTTTTTCGAAACAAATCTTTAACAAAATCCTTGTCTTCATTGTCTTTGTACAATTTTGGAACTCTAAAATTATCGTTTTCACCGGATTTAATTACTTTCAGTTGCTTGATAATATGCGTATTTACTAACGGAATATCATCAACCCAAGTCAACTTATCATCTTCTAGATAATCATACAGCTTTTCATTAGGAACAATTACATCCATAAATAAATCAACGATAAATTGTCGATCTTCTTCAAATGTATTCACTGAATTACTCATATAATCAGCGTACAATTTGCTCGCTTTAATATCAGTCAAAAGCAATAAAATATAATCGTCATTTAAAGACCAATTATTAATTTTACGGTTTTCAAGCGCAATACTTAATGAGTTGTTTTCTGAGAGAATTTGAAAAATTTGATTTTTGATGAATTTTTCGTTCGGCTTACGCTCTTCTGGAGTTGCAAGATGCTTTAAACTTGATTTATGTAAAAAGATAGTTTCTTTTTTGCAAATTTCAATTAGCGAAGAAAGCATTATAAGGTATAAATCTTGAATATTATCGATACTATAAAAAAGGAATTTTTCTTCTTTCTCTAGATTATCTGAACCGCTTTGATGCATCGCATAAATGGACTGCATAACTTTGACGCGAATGTGTCTTCTATTTACCACCTTGTAAGAACTTTTATTAATTAGGGTGCAAAAATAAGAATTTCCTTTTTTAAAATAAAATATATGATGGCTTATTTTAAAAGTATTCAGCAAACACCTACAGCGAAGTCACGAATGCAATCGCTTTAGGTGTTTACTGAAAAAAATTATTTCTTACTATTCTCTAATTTTCTCTGATCAATACGATTTTGAGCAATTGTTAAGGCAGCTTTGTGCGTAGTGATGTTATTAGCAATCGCAAAATCGAATATTTCTAAAGTAGTATTATAAATATTTTCGGTTTTACGCATAATTTCAGCTTTATCATAATGTGCTAATTCAGCATAAACATTGATAATTCCTCCTGCATTTATTAAGAAATCTGGAGCATATAAAATGCCTCTTTCTTGTAGGATTGCACCGTGAACATTTTCATCAGCCAACTGATTATTAGCTGCACCAGCGATTACTTTTGCCTTAATTTTACGCACCGTATCATCATTTAGTGTTGCTCCCATTGCACATGGCGCATAAATATCAACATCTGCAGTGTATAAATCTTCTCCTCTATATATTTCAGCATGATATTTGGCTCCTACTTCAGCTAATTTTTCTTCATTAATGTCAGCAATAGTTACTAACGCACCTTCTTTTGTCAAATAATCAACTAAGGTTTCTCCAACGTGCCCAATCCCTTGTACCAAAACCTTTTTACCAGTCAATACATCAGAGCCAAATTGCTGCTTTGCCGCCGCTTTCATTCCCATGAAAACACCATAAGCAGTTACAGGCGATGGATTTCCAGAACCACCTCTTTCTTCAGAGATTCCAGTAACATAAGGAGTAACATCTCTTACAATATCCATGTCTTTAGTTTCCATTCCCACATCCTCAGCAGTAATATATCTACCGCTTAACGAGTGTACAAATTCACCAAATTTACGCATCAACTCAGGGGTTTTTTGAGTTTTGGCATCGCCAATAATAACTGCTTTACCACCTCCGATATTAAGTCCAGTAATTGCTGCTTTGAATGTCATTCCTCGTGAAAGTCGCAAAACATCATTTAATGCTTCCCATTCATTTGCGTAATTATACATCCTCGTACCTCCCAAAGCTGGACCCATAACTGAATTATGAATGCCAATAATTGCTTTTAAACCCGTATCTTTGTCGTTGCAAAATACAATTTGCTCGTGATCATCAAATGACATTTGACCAAAAACGGGATCCATTTTTTGAAGTTCCTTTCCTGTTGTGAAAGCTGTATTCATAGTATAAATTTTTATAGTGATTAAATTATGAATTTGTCAAAAAGACAATCCAAATTTACACAAAAAATAAAGATGCAATCGTATTTTGTCAAAAAATCATCAATTCAATAATTAAATTAATCATTTTTTTGTCTCCAGAATTTTATAATGCTAAAATTTAATTCTAAAAATAAAATAATTTCAACACAGAATATCTTAAAATAATGAAAGAATTACGCTATTTAAATAAATACTTTGTCAAATATAAATACAGTTTTTTACTGGGTATTATTTTTACCATAATTGCACAAATATTTATGCTTTTCACACCTAAATTGATTAGCAAATCTTTTAAGGTTATTGAGGCTTTCGCCAAAGATAAAACGGTGAGTAAGACCATTATTCAGGAAGAATTAATTTCGAATATTTTACTAATTATCGCCACCACAATTATTGCTGGTTTCCTTACTTTTCTAATGAGGCAAACCTTAATTGTGATGTCTCGTCATATCGAATTTGATTTAAAAAATGAAGTATTTCGTCAATACGAGAACTTATCCCAAAATTTCTACAAACAAAATCGCACTGGAGATTTAATGAATCGAATTAGTGAAGATGTTTCAAAAGTGAGAATGTATGTGGGTCCAGCAGTAATGTACACCATCAATACGGCAATTCGTTTTACAATCGTAATCGTATATATGTATAACGTGTCCCCAACATTGACATTATATACTATTTTACCCTTGCCAATTTTATCCTATGCAATTTTCAAATTAAGCTCTGAAATAAACATAAGAAGTACTATTTTCCAGCAATACCTATCCAAAGTCTCTAGTTTTTCACAAGAAATATTCTCTGGAATCCGAGTGATTAAGGCATATTCAATGGAAAATCAGCATCAAAACAATATGGTTAATTTAGCCAATGAAAGTAAAAGTAAAAGCTTAAATTTAGCCAAAGTACAATCTTTATTCGGCCCTTTAATGTTAGCATTAATAGGAATCAGCAACTTAGTTGTAATATATTTTGGAGGTTTAATGTATATTGACGGAACCATAAAAAACATTGGAACCATCGCTGAATTTATTTTATATGTTAATATGCTTACTTGGCCAGTTGCCTCTTTAGGTTGGGTTTCATCAATGGTTCAGGAAGCAGAAGCTTCTCAAAAAAGACTAAATGAATTCCTTAAAATAGAACCAGAAATAAAAAATAAAAACGAAAATAAATCTATAATTGAAGGCTCAATTTCTTTTGAAAACGTAAGCTACACTTACGAAGACACTAATATTATAGCTTTGAAAAATATTTCTTTCACAGTAAAAAAAGGAGAAACTTTAGCGATTTTAGGAAAAACTGGATCTGGTAAATCGACCATTTTATCTTTAATTTCTCGTATGTATGACGTTTCCGAAGGAGCAATAAATATTGATAAAAATGAAATAAGCGATATCAACTTATATGATTTAAGAAATAGTATTGGTATTGTACCGCAAGATGCTTTTTTATTCTCCGATAGTATTAAAAACAATATTATGTTTGGCAAAGAAAACGCAACGGAAGAAGAAGTTATGGGGGCAGCCAAAAGTGCTGTTGTGCATGATAATATTATGAGCTTTAGCAAACAATATGAAACCATTCTAGGCGAAAGAGGGATTACACTTTCTGGAGGTCAAAAACAAAGAGTTTCCATTGCAAGAGCCATTATTAAGAATCCTCCTATTTTACTATTTGACGATTGCTTATCAGCCGTTGATACACATACTGAAGAAGCGATATTAAACAACTTACATGAAATATGCAAAGATAAAACGACCATTATAGTAAGCCATCGAGTTTCGTCTGCAAAAAATGCAGATAAAATTATTATTATGGACAATGGTCAAATCATTCAACAAGGCTCTCATAATCAATTGATAAATCAAGAAGGTTATTATTCGGCTTTATATTTGAAACAACTTTCAGAAAAAGAAATGCTTTAATTGTTGTGTAATACATATTTTTTGTAGATTTTTGGATACTAGTTAACAACCATAAATTGACAGAAAGGATTATGAGAGAACATGACATGTTAGAAAAAGAAGAGATATTTTCTAAAGTTTTAAGAGCTGGAAGAAGAACCTATTTCTTTGATGTGAGAGCCACGAAAGCAGATGATTATTACATTACCATTACTGAAAGCAAGAAATTTACTGAGGAAGATGGATCATTCCATTTCAAAAAACATAAAATTTATTTATATAAAGAAGATTTTGCTGCTTTTGCAGAGATTTTAGGAGAAATGACCTCTTATATTTTAAATCATAAAGGTGAAGAAGTAATTTCAGAAAGACACCAAAAAGATTTCAAAAAAGAATACGCATCTGAAAAACCAGATGATGAATTCATACCACAAACATCATCTTTTACAGATATAGAATTTGATGATATTTAATTTTTAGTTACCTTACTTACAATTAAAAAAGTCCAAAAAACTATTGTTTTTTGGACTTTTTTTAAGATCTAAAGTGAGTATAGGAGCTACCACAAGCTAACCAATTCGCAATCCATTCTCAATCCTAAAATCGGGAGCAAGTAAAACTACATCGCCTTCATCACCTACAGCTCCTAAAACCAAACATTCACTCATAAATTTTCCAATTTGTTTTTTAGGAAAATTGATAACAGCCACAATTTGTCTGTTTATTAAAACTTCTTTTGAATATCGCTTTGTTATTTGTGCAGATGTCTTTTTTAACCCGATAGTTTCACCGAAATCTATTGTGAGCTGATAGGCAGGTTTTCTAGCGTTTGGAAAATCATTGACAGCAATAATTGTACCTACATGCATGGATACTTTTTCGAAATCTGTCCAGGTCAATTCTATCATGCTACATTTTTTATGTTTATAAAATTACTTTAAAAAATTAAATATATAAATTAAGAGTCTTATTTTTATGAAGAAAGCAAGAATCGACTGATATAGAACGCTAAATTTAACATAAATAGAAAAAAAAGTTATTTATAACAAAAAATGAATGTATTTTTGCACTGTGTAATTTAATGTTTATGAAAACTTTTCCTAACGTGCCGTCTACTTGTACCTCTTTCTTCAAAGAGGCTATCATGCTTGTCGCTAAATTTTCACATTCAAAAGCCTTTGTCAATTAGACCTTCGTCTATATAAAAACAAACTACTTCCAGACGAAGGTTTTACTTAACATCATTTATTTATTCTGCGGTTTTAAAAAATTATTTTTTTTTAAAGCCTAAATCTAATTTAAAAAATTTAAAAACATGTTTTTAAAAAAATTAGCAGTACACCAAATTATTTGGTTAGCTACCATTTCGTTTTTAGTAATCAGTTGCGTATTGGCTTACTTGGGTGATCTCAATTATTTCTTTTTGATTATTCCATTTTTGTTAGTATACCTTTTGATTCAGGATACTTTTCAGTCCAGTCATACTGTGAAAAAAAATTATCCTATTGTGGGAAGATTTAGGTATTTTTTAGAATCGTTTCGCCCAGAAATTCGTCAATATTTTTTCGAAGGTGAATTAGATGGAAAACCTTTCAATCGCAGACAACGCTCTATTGTATATCAAAGAGCCAAAAATGTAAAACAAACCATTTCTTTTGGAATGCAGGATGACCCGAATCGTATTGGTTACGAATGGGCGGCACATTCAATTTACCCAAAAAGAGCGGATAAACAGTTTTTTAGAACAACTGTTGGAAACGAACAATGTCTTCAACCTTATAGCGCCAGTATTTATAACATTAGCGCCATGAGTTATGGAGCATTAAGTAAAACTGCTATTTCTTCCTTAAATAAAGGAGCTCAAATAGGTGGTTTTGCGCACAATACAGGCGAAGGAGGAATTAGTGATTTCCATTTAGAAGGTGGTGATTTAATCTGGCAAATTGGAACTGGGTATTTTGGATGTAGAAATGATGATGGCTCTTTCTCTGATCAATTATATACAGAAAAAGCAAATTTTCCACAGGTGAAAATGATAGAATTAAAACTATCTCAAGGAGCAAAACCTGGACATGGTGGATTACTTCCTGGAGAAAAAAATACTCCTGAAATTGCCAAAATAAGAAATATAAAGCCTCATATTGCAGTGCATTCTCCAGCGGGTCATACTGCTTTTTCAAACAGTGTTGAGTTATTACAGTTTTTGCAAAAATTAAGAAACCTATCTAACGGAAAACCTGTTGGATTCAAAATTTGTATTGGTCGACAAGATGAATTTATTGATATAATCAAAACAATGAAGGATACAGGAATAGTTCCTGATTTTATTACAATAGATGGTGCCGAAGGAGGAACTGGAGCTGCCCCTTTAGAATTTATAGATTATATGGGGATGGCAATGGCAGATGCAGTTATATTTGCTAGTAAAGTGCTAAAAGAATATGGTCTTAGAGATCAAATTAAAATTATGGCTTCTGGTAAAATCATTACTGGTTTTGATATTGCAAAAGCAATGTCCCTTGGCGCAGATGCCTGTTATAGCGCAAGAGGTATGATGTTTGCATTAGGCTGTATTCAAGCGTTACAATGTGACAGCGGAAAATGTCCAGTAGGTATTGCTACTCAAGATAAAACGTTATACAAAGGATTAGACATTAGAGACAAAAGCGTTCGCGTTGCTCATTTCCATAACAATACACTAAAAGCATTTGCAGAATTCATAGGAGCTTGTGGTTTTGATAGCCCAAAAGCGATTACTCCTAATGTGTTTTACAGAAGAATTGATCACAAAACCAATGAAAGTTTTGCAACATTGTTTTTTAACGATTTTGAAAATAAAGCTAGAAACGAAAAAATAAACTTAAACTAAATCAACATGAAGCCAATACCTGTTTTAACAAGTACCGATTATAATATTCTTCGAGAATTAACCAAAAATGCAAAAGACAGCACTAATATTAGAGAAATAGCTTTGCTTACTCAAGAGCTAGATCGTGCAATTATCAACAAAGATGGCGTTGTTGATGAAAGTATTGTCAGAATGAATTCGCAGGTGACAATCGAAGATTTAAAAACTAAACAACAGATGAAAGTTCAAATTGTGATGCCTTCACAAGCTAATTTGAAAGAAGGGAAAGTTTCTATACTTGCTCCTTTATGTGTAGCCATTATTGGTTTTCAAGAAAATGCTGAAGTAGAATGGCAATTACCATCAGGAATTAAAACATTGAAAATAATTACTGTAACAAATGCTCAAAGCAATTAATTACAACCTTTTTTCAAGCACCTTCTTTATGAAGGTGTTTTTTTTTGTCCTGCTTTCAAGAATTATAATGTTAAAGATTTAAAAGAGAACATTATAATGAACTAATCCCATTAAATATTTTTAAAAAAAAACCTTAAAAAGTAAAAAATACACAACTATTAGATCTAATTCTGTAATACTTATAATATAAAATTCATTTAATTTTACGTAGATAGAAGATTAAATTTATCAACTAAATAATTAATAGTATGGAAACGAATCAAATGAAAAATAGTGAATTGAATAAACAAGATATTCTTGATGAATCAAGAACTGGAATAGACATGTATATTGAGACGGCTCCAAATGTAAAATTGTATGTTAAAGATTATGGTCGAGGAAAGCCTGTAATCCTTATTCATGGCTGGCCTTTATCTAACGAAATGTGGGAGTACCAAATTGACACATTAATTCAAAATAATTTTAGAGTTATTACCTATGACCGTCGGGGTTTTGGCAAATCTTCACAACCTTGGGATGGATATGATTATGATACATTAGCAGACGATTTGAATGCTATTATTGAGCAATTAGATTTAAAAGAAGCAACTCTTGTCGGTTTTTCAATGGGTGGTGGAGAAGTAGTTCGTTATTTCAGTCGTTATAGTGGCAAAAACATTGCAAAAGCAGTTCTTATTTCGTCAGTAACTCCGTTTCAATTACAAACACACTCCAACCCAAACGGTGTTCCTCAAGAAAAATACGATGCAATGGCAACACATATTAAGGAAGATAGAATTGGTTTTCTTGATGGTTTTGGAAAAACATTTTTCGGAGTGAGTTTCATCAGTAAACCGATCAGCACACCTTTATTAGATTACTATAGAATGCTCTGTTCATTTGCTTCGCCAAGAGCCACTCTAGAATGCGCTAAATCCTTTTCCTCAACTGATTTTCGCCAGGAAATGGCTTCTGTAAATGTACCTACTTTAATAATTCATGGTGATGAAGACAAAACTGTTCCTATTGAACTTACTTCCGAAATAGCAGCAAAATTAATCCCAGACAATAGATTTATAGTTTATGAAGGAGCACCTCACGGTTTATTTTATATTGAAAAAGACAAATTAAACAAAGATCTAATTGAATTTTTAAATTCATAAATTCAAATTGATAAATTGCAATCCCTTTATTTCAAAAAAAAATCCCATTTTACCGAGGTAAATGGGATTTTTTAATTTATGGAAATAGTTCTACTATTTAACGTCCATTAATTCAACGTCAAAAATCAAAGTTGCATTTGGTGGAATTGCTCCTCCAGCACCGCGAGATCCATAACCTAAATGTGATGGAATCACAAAACGAGCTTTGTCGCCTACTTTCAACAAGGCGATACCTTCATCCCATCCTTCGATAACCTGACCTTGACCCAATTTGAATTCAATTGGTTTTTTTCTTGGATAAGAAGAGTCGAAAACTTTACCGTTCTCTAATGAACCTTCATAGTGAACTGCTACTGTTTTACCACTCTCTGCTTTTTTTCCTTCACCTCTTTGGATGAATTGGTAACGCAAGCCACTTTCTGTTTTTTCAAAACCAGCAGCTAATTTTTCCATTGCTGCTTCTGCATCTGCTTTCAAAGCAATATCCCGTTTGTTACGAGCTCCTTTAAAGTTAATAAAAGCTTCAACTGCATTCCAGTTTTTAGCCTCTTCTCCTTCTCTGATAATCTCCAAAGATTCTAAAACATCGCCTTGTTCTACAGCATCAACAATATCTTGACCTTCTACTACATGTCCAAAAACAGTGTGTTTGTTGTCTAACCAATCTGTTGGGATATGAGTAATATAGAACTGTGAACCATTTGTACCAGGTCCTGAGTTAGCCATTGCTAAAACTCCTGGACGATTGTGTTTTAAACTTGGGTGAAATTCATCATCAAATTTATAACCTGGATCTCCAGTTCCTGTTCCTTGAGGACAACCACCTTGAATCATAAAATCAGGAATTACTCTATGAAATTTTAAACCATCATAAAATTTAACCCCTTGTGGTTTTACTTTATTCTCAATATTTCCTTCAGCCAATCCTACGAAGTTCCCCACTGTTCCTGGAGTCAAATCGTGCGTTAGTTTTACTAAAACAGCACCCTTTGTGGTGTTGAATTTAGCATATATTCCATTTTCCATTTTTGTATAATTTTTATTGAAGAGCAAATTTACGAATTTAATTATAGAATTACCAATAGTTAACTTTAGTGATTAAGCTTCTAAATTTTAGATAAAGAATCAAAACAAACTTTCTAATACTTTTTATAATAAATTTTAAAAACACAATTAGTTCCTTAACTCCAAAAAAATGACATTCATTACGAATGTCATTTTATAAAATATCAAAATTGCTTATTTAACATTAAGACCTGCATTATTCAAATAGGATTCTACTTGCATACCATGTCCTATAAAATCTTTGAATGCTTTATTTAAATCTACACTGTTACCAACAGATAAAATGTATTTTCTAAAACGTTCACAATTTTCTCTTGTCATTCCGCCATTTTCTTTCATCCAATCATAAACCGTGTAATCTAGTGTTTTTGACCAAGTATAAGCATAATAACCAGCAGCATAACCTCCGCCCCAAATATGTGCAAAGTAAGGCGAATGGTATCTTGAGGGTACTTCATTAACTAATAAACCGTATTTTGTCAATGCTTCTTTTTCAAATTCCAATGTGGGTTTAAAGTCCGATTCCTTTTCTACACTATGCCAAGCCATGTCTAGCGTTGCCGCTGCTAAAAGTTCGGTTACTACATATCCTTTATTGAATGTATCGGCTTTTTTAATTTTATTAATTAACTCTTGAGGAATAACTTGTTTCGTTTGATAGTGAATGGCATAATTTTTTAAAACCGTAGGATCTAATGCCGCATGTTCATTAATTTGAGAAGGAAACTCTACAAAATCTCTCGGCACTGCTGTCCCAGAAAGAGATTCGTATTGTTGATTTGCAAATAATCCGTGTAAAGTATGTCCAAATTCATGAAACATCGTGGTTACATCATCAAAACTAATTAAAGATGGATTTCCATTTATAGGTTTAGCAAAATTATAAACGTTTACAATTACTGGTTTTTGTTTTAAATAATGAGATTGGTTAACAAAAGTATTCATCCATGCTCCTCCATTTTTATTATCTCTGGTATAAAAATCTAAATAATAAATAGCGATCGATGATCCATTATTATCAAATACTTCATACACTTTTACATCAGGATGGTATACTGGCAAATCGTTTCTTTGTTTGAATGTGATACCATACATTTGTTTTGCAGCAAAAAAGACCCCTTTTTCTAATACCGTAGAAATTTCGAAATACGGTTTTATTTCACTTTCATCTAAGTCATATTTTGCTTTACGCACTTGTTCTGAATAGAAATCCCAATCCCAAGGTTCTAATTTAAATCCTCCTTTTTGGGCATCTATCAAATCTTGAATTTCTTTGGCTTCTACTTTTGATTTTGCAACAGCTGGAGCAGCAATTTTTGCTAATAATTCCATTGCAGGTGCAGGCGTTTGAGCCATTTGATCTTGCAATTTCCATTCTGCAAAACTCTTTTTACCCATTAAATTTGCTTTTTGCAAACGTAATTTTGCTATTTTTTCAAGCACTTCACGCGTATCACCATCATCATTTTTCTCTGCGCGATACCACGAAGATTTAAATATTTTCTCTCTAGTAGCACGATTAGTAAGGCTTGCTAGAACGGGTTGCTGAGTTGTATTTAATAATCCAATTAAGTACTTACCCTCTTGTCCAGCTTCAGTAGCTTTAAGTTTTGCAGCAGCAATTTCAGCAGGACTCAAACCATCAAGATCTTTAGCGTTATCAAATATTATCGCTCCATTTTTACGAGCTATCAAAAGTTTATTCCCATAAAGAGTACTCAAACTTGCTAGTTCTCCGTTGATTTGCTTCATTTTCTCTTTATTTGCAGGCGATAAATTGGCACCAGCCAATTCAAATTTTTGCAAATAATATTCCGTCAGTTTTTTATCTTCTCCTTTTAAACTGTTCAAGTTTATTGCTTTAAAACGATTGTATAATTGACTATTCAAGTAAATTTTATCATTATGCTCTGAGAAAATTGGAGCATATTCTGCTTCTATAGCTTGTAATGTTGGATTTGTATTAGATCCTGTTAAGTTATAAAAATTACTAGTCGCACGATTCAAATCTACTCCACTAGTTTCCAAGGCCACTACACTGTTTATAAAAGTAGGCTTCGCTTTATTAGTAGCAATTTTCGCGATTTCTTGATCGTGAATTTTTAAAGCATACTCAAATGCAGGTTTAAAATGTTCATCTTTAATTAAATTAAATGGTGGTGCTTGGTATTGCAACGTACTCCTTTGTAAAAGAGGATTTGTCATTTTTACAGATTGTGTTTGTGCATAAATAGATTGTGATGACAGAGAAGCAATAAAAATCACTGAACTTGCCAAAACTATTTTTGAAATAAATCGCATAGTTGTTATATTAATAATTTGGGTATAAATATAGTGAAAAAGAACATTTACAAATAAATTATGAGCCTTTTAAAATAGCTAAAACTTCAATTTTAACATTACCCTTGGTACTATTAAATTAGTGAAGGATAAAATGTAACTATTTAAAAAAAGCAAAAAGGGATTTATAAAAATTTAACTTAAAACATACTTTCTTTCAAGGTTTTTAATAATTTTCAATATATTCCAAAAACTTAATTACTTTAGTAGCTTAAATATTCTACAAATTAAAACTACCAAACCAAGCTAACATGAAACATTTTATACTTATTTACCTCTTATTTTGCGGATTAATGAATGCACAGCAAAAAACTACTTTAGAATATTATTTACCTCAAAATAGTTCCTACAATAAAAACATTCCTACTCCAAAAAGTATATTCCATTTTGAATTAGGAGAAATGCACACGGATCATACTCAAGTTGCCTTATATATGAATGAAGTAGCAAAAGCTTCTGACAGAATTTCTATTGAAACTACTGGTTATACATACGAGAACAAACCATTACAGTTATTAACTATTTCGAGTCCAAAAAACTTAGCAAACCTAGATGAGATACTAAAAAGACATCAAGCCGTAGCGGATGCCGAAGCAAACAACAGTGACCTTTCTGATTTACCTATTGTTGTATACTTAGGATATTCCATACATGGAAATGAATCTAGCGGTACAGGAGCAGCCATTGCTTTAGCTTATTATCTAGCTGCATCAGAAAGTCCAGAACTTGAAAAAACACTAGAAAAAACAATTATTTTATTAGACCCTTGTTTTAATCCTGATGGATTACAGCGTTTTTCTACTTGGGTAAATAGCAATAAAAGCACTCCTTTAGTAACTGATTCTAACGATCGAGAGTTTAATGAAATGTGGCCACGCGGTCGTTTTAATCATTATTGGTTTGACATGAATAGAGACTGGTTGCCAGTACAACTTCCAGAGAGTCAAGCGAGAATACGATCATTCAGAAAATGGTTGCCTAACTTACTATGTGATTTCCACGAAATGGGAACCAATGCCACTTATTTCTTTCAACCTGGAGAACCAAGTCGCATCAATCCATTAACTCCAGAAATAAATCAAACTCTAACTCGTAAAATTGCTGGGTATCATGCAAAAGCATTAGACAAAATAGGAAGTTCCTATTTTATCGAAACAAAATATGATGATTTTTATTATGGTAAAGGCTCCTCTTATCCTGACATTAATGGATCAATAGGAATTTTGTTTGAACAAGCTAGTTCAAGAGGTCACGCACAAGAAAGTGCTAACGGAATTTTAACTTTTCCTTTTACGATTAGAAATCAATTTACCACCAGCTTATCCTCCTTACAAGCGGCTTATGAAATGCGAAAAGAACTCTTAGAATACCAAAGAGATTTTTATGTAAAAGCCAAAAATGATAGTAAAAAAAGCGCTATAAAGGGTTATATTTTTGGTGATGAAAAAGATGTTACTAGAGTAAATGAGTTAGCAAAAATATTAGATCAGCATAAAATTAAAATGTTGAAATTGAAAGAAGACATAACAATTAACAAAAAGAAATTTGATAAAAATATAAGTTATATCATTCCTGTAGAACAACAAAACACAAAGCTTATCAATGCTATTTTTGACAGACAAACTAAGTTTAAAGACAGTTTGTTTTATGATATTTCTACATGGAGTTTTGATCTAGCATTCAATTTGAATTTTGAAGGAATGAATTCTCTTGCTCAGGCAGGTGCGACATATGAGCCAGTTAAAAAAAATGGTTTGGTTACCAAGAAAAGTGATATTGGCTATTTAATCGAATGGACCGATTATGAGTCTCCTAAACTTTTAAACCAAATTCTTTCTAAAAACATACGTGTCAAAGCGACTAGAAAACCTTTTACTTCTAATGGAAAAACCTTTTCTTACGGTAGCCTTTTCATTCCTGTTCAAAACCAAGAAATGGATTCTGAAGCAATATTTAACTATTTAAACACAGTAATATCAGATTACGCGATAGAAATAACAGGAGTAGAAACTGGGTTTACCGATGGTGTGAACTTAGGCAATCCAAACTTTGTGACGCTTACACAACCAAAAGTTGCTATGGTCGTAGGACAAGGAGTTGACGCCTCAGATGCAGGTGAAATTTGGCATTTATTTGATCAAAAAGCAGCAATGCCTTTAACAAAAATAAATATTGAGCAGTTACAAAATATAGATCTTAGTAGATACACAACTTTAATTCTGTCAAATGGAAATTATTCTGTATTTTCTACTAAAGCGATTTCAAAAATAGAACAATGGATACAAAATGGAGGAACTCTTATTGCTTATCAAGATGCCATAAAATGGTTGAATGATTCTAAATTTATCTCTTTAACTTTTAAAACGATAAAAAATGAAGCTAAAAAAGTTTCTTTCGAACAAGCAGATGATTATAGAGGTGCGCAACTAATTTCAGGAGCTATATTTGAAACCAAATTAGATTTATCACATCCTATTAATTTTGGTATGCCTAGAAATACAATGCCAATTTTTAGAAATACATCTATCATCATAGAACCGAACAAAAACAGTTATAGTAACCCTATCCAATACACAAAAAATCCATTGATTAGCGGTTATATTTCAAAACAAAATTTAGAGTTATTAAAAGAAAGTGTACCTTTTCAATCAATAAAAAAGGGAGATGGTAAAATTATTGTTTTTACAGACAACACTAACTTTAGAGCATTCTGGCTGGGTACAGAAAAATTATTATGGAATGCCGTTTTCTTTAGTAATTTAATGTAATTGACAAATTAAATTATTAAATTATCAATTCGGATAGAATTATTGAACAGTTTCAATCCAGTCCTGCAGCGTAAAACCCTGCAGGACTTTTTAATTATTGTAAAGAATAAAATAAAAAGATGAAAACCGAGCAATAAAACAAGGCGAACTCCTGAACAAAAACATTGTACCTTTGTACTTTCAAAACTTACAAATAAAATTATGCGTATTGATATTGTTACCGTTTTACCAGAATTGTTAAGGAGTCCATTTGAAGCTTCGATTATGAAACGTGCGATCGACAAAGGATTAGTAGAAGTTCATTTTCATAATTTAAGGGATTACACTACTAATAAACAAAAAAGCGTAGACGACTATCAGTATGGTGGTGGAGCCGGAATGGTCATGACAGTGCAACCGATTGATGCTTGTATTACGCATTTGAAAAATGAAAGAGAGTACGATGAAATCATCTATATGTCCCCTGATGGCGAGACTTTGAACCAAAAAATGGCCAATACCATGTCGATGTATGAAAATATCATCATTCTTTGTGGTCATTATAAAGGAGTAGATCAGCGCGTACGAGATCACTTTATAACCAAGGAAATCTCTATTGGTGATTATGTTTTAAGTGGCGGAGAATTAGGCGCTTTAGTTTTATCGGATGCTTTAATCCGATTAATTCCGGGTGTATTAAGTGACGAAACCTCAGCATTAACGGACAGTTTTCAAGACGGATTATTATCTGGTCCTATATATACAAGACCCGCAGATTATAAAGGATGGAAAGTCCCTGATGTTTTAACCAGTGGAAATTTTGCCAAAATAGACAAATGGCGTGAGGATACGGCTTATGAGCATACTAAAAATAGACGACCTGATTTATTAGAATAAGTAGAAAAATTTAATATTCAACTTTTTAATAATTAGTCGTAGTGGAAATAGAAAATGATTACTGATTAATTTCTATGTTTAAAATAGTCAAATCTTGAACACTAAAACTGCCTACTAAATTAAAACTTGTAAATTAAAACAATAGTTCTATATTTGCACCCAAATTCAGACCAACCTCTGGCGAGATCCGCGAATGTTGATTTGATAAAAACCATAATTAAAGATATCATGGCAGATTTAATGAAATTCGTTCAAGACGAATTCGTAACAAGAAAAGATTTCCCTGTTTTTGCAGCTGGAGATACAATCACCGTTTACTACGAAATTAGAGAGGGTGAAAAAACTAGAACACAGTTTTTTAAAGGAGTTGTTATTCAAAGAAGAGGTTCTGCTAATACAGAAACTTTTACAATTCGTAAAATGTCAGGTGCAATTGGAGTTGAGCGTATCTTCCCAGTTAACTTACCAGCTTTACAAAAAGTTGAAATCAACAAAAAAGGTGCAGTTCGTAGAGCTAGAATTTTCTACTTCAGAGAACTTACTGGTAAAAAAGCTAAGATTAAAGACAAAAGAAGATAGTTTACTGTCTCTTTATTATAAAAAATCCTCAACATTGTTGGGGATTTTTTTTTGAGTTGAAATCTTGAAATTAAATTTGCAAAAATGCAACCGCACTCCAATACCAAAACTTTACTTGCTTCTACTAAGGATTTTAAAAATAGAAGTCATTTTATTAAATTCATAATTGACAGTTATTACGATATAACATTTTCATATTCGTTATTTGTTCGAACAATATTCGTTATTTCATAATTCAATTTGAACTATCAAAAACTTAGTGAAAACGCATTTTCTTTTACGATATCGTTTTATTACCTTTGCTGTTGCGATTAAAAATAAGAATTATATATAACAATACATTATGACAAAAATTAAAGTAGCCAATCCAGTAGTTGAATTGGATGGAGATGAAATGACACGAATTATTTGGTCTTTTATTAAAGAAAAATTAATTCTTCCATATTTAGATTTAGATATAAAATACTATGATTTAGGAATGGAGAGCAGAGACGCTACTAATGATCAAATCACTATAGATTCTGCCGAAGCAATAAAAAAATACAATGTTGGTATTAAATGTGCGACTATTACTCCTGATGAAGATCGTGTAAAAGAATTTGGTTTAAAGAAAATGTGGAAATCGCCAAACGGAACTATTCGTAATATTGTTGGCGGAACTGTTTTCCGTGAGCCAATTATCATGAAAAATGTTCCTCGTTATGTACAAGGATGGACAAAACCAATTGTAATTGGTCGTCATGCTTTTGGAGATCAATACAAAGCAACTGATACCGTTATTAAAGGAAAAGGAAAGTTAACAATGACTTTCGTTCCGGAAGAAGGTGAAACACAAACTTGGGAAGTATATGACTATAAAGGCGACGGTGTTGCTATGTCTATGTACAATACTGACGAAAGTATTTATGGTTTTGCTCATTCTTCTTTCCAAATGGCATT
The DNA here is from genome assembly GCA_965366105.1 of uncultured Flavobacterium sp. GTDB lineage: Bacteria > Bacteroidota > Bacteroidia > Flavobacteriales > Flavobacteriaceae > Flavobacterium. The sequence goes on from CBDUEE010000002.1 coordinate 29,618, forward strand.
AACAAAAAAATGGCCATTATACCTTTCTACAAAAAACACCATTTTAAAAGCTTACGATGGTCGTTTCAAGGATATTTTTGAAGAAGTTTACCAAAAAGATTACAAAACTCAGTTTGAAGAAACTGGAATTACTTATGAGCACCGCTTGATCGATGACATGGTAGCTTCTGTAATGAAATGGAATGGTGGTTTTGTTTGGGCTTGTAAAAATTACGATGGTGATGTACAATCAGATACTGTAGCACAAGGTTTTGGTTCTTTAGGATTAATGACTTCTGTTTTAGTAACTCCTGATGGAAAAACAGTTGAAGCTGAGGCAGCGCACGGAACAGTAACAAGACACTACAGACAACACCAACAAGGAAAAGCTACTTCTACAAATCCAATTGCATCTATTTTTGCATGGACAAGAGGATTAGAACACAGAGGTAAATTAGACGAGAATCAAGCATTGATTGATTTCTGCCACACCTTAGAACAAGTATGTATTGATACTGTAGAAAGCGGAAAAATGACTAAAGATTTAGCTATGCTAGTGAAACCAGAAGGTTTGACTGCAGCTGATTATTTAACAACTGAAGATTTCTTAGCAGCGATAAAAGAAAACTTAGATCATAAATTAGCATAATTTTTTTTGTGCTTTATTACCAAAGACAACTGGAAACAGTTGTCTTTTTTTTTAAAATACATTAACATTTTTTAAACAAGAATTAACTCGTTTTAGTTGAAATTTGCAATTCAAAATCCTAGAAATGAATACAAAGAAAATCATTAGCCTTTTTATTATTATCTTATTTTCATCTACAGCTTTTTCCCAAGATAAGTTTACACTTAGCGGAACTATTATGGATGCCAAAACCAACGAAACTTTGATTGGCGTAAACATAATCATACCAGAGCTAAAGATAGGAGTTACCACAAATGAATATGGTTTTTATTCTATTACACTCCCACAAGGAACTCATGTTTTACAAATTAGTTCTCTAGGATACCAAACGATCCAAGAATCAATCAATTTGATACAAAACAACAAAAAAAACTTTAGTCTATCCAATAATGAAACGGCTTTAAAAGAAGTTGTCATTACAGGTTCATCAAGCAAAACTGACATTAAAAGACCAGAAATGAGTGTAAACAAACTCTCTATTTCTACTATTAAAAAAATGCCGGTAGTATTAGGAGAAGTAGATGTAATAAAATCATTATTACTGCTTCCAGGAGTAACAAATGCTGGCGAGGGCGCATCTGGTTTTAATGTTCGTGGTGGCGGTGCTGATCAAAACTTAATCTTATTAGACGAAGCTACAATATTTAACTCCTCTCACGTATTTGGTTTTTTCTCGGTATTTAATCCCGATGCGATCAAAGATTTAAAGTTATATAAAGGAGGAATTCCAGCCCGTTATGGCGGAAGAGCTTCTTCTGTACTTGATATTTATCAAAAAGATGGGAGTAGTAAGGGATTTCATGTAAATGGCGGTATCGGATTAATATCCAGTAGAATTTTGGCAGAAGGTCCATTAGTGAAAGACAAAGGTTCATTCCTCATTGGTGGTAGAAGTTCCTATGCGCATTTATTTCTAAAACTTTCTGAAAAACAAAAAGACAATGCAGCTTATTTTTATGACTTAAATACAAAATTGAGTTATAAATTAAATCCAAACAACAACCTTTATTTATCTGGTTATTTTGGAAGAGATGTATTCGCACTAAATAAAAGCTTCGTTAATATTTACGGAAACTCTACGCTAAATTTAAGATGGAATCATTTATTTTCTGATAAATTATTCTCGAATTTATCATTGATTTATAGTGATTATTATTACGGTTTAGATTTAGAATTTGTAGGATTTAAATGGGACTCAGGCATAAAAAACTACAATATTAAGTACGATTTTAAGAATTATATTTCTGATAAATTCAAATTAAATTATGGTGTAAATGGTATTTATTATAAATTTAATCCAGGAACGATAAAACCTACTGATGAAAACTCCGGAATTAATTTTGATCAACTGGATAAAAAATATGCCTTTGAACCTGCTTTATATATAAATGCAGATCATGACCTCTCAGACAAAATAGCCATTTCATACGGAATTCGATATAGCCTTTTTTATCGATTAGGTCAATCTACTGTAAATATTTACGAAAATAATAATCCTGTTACTTTTAATTCTGATCTAAAGATTTATGAAAAAGCAACACCAATTGGAACAGAATTCTATAAAAAAAATAAAACCATACAATCCTATGATAACTTTGAACCCCGTTTTTCTTTATCGTATGAACTTAGTGAAAACCAATCTATAAAAACGAGTTACAATAGAATGGTTCAATATTTACAGTTAATTTCAAACACCTCATCTCCTACTCCACTAGATATTTGGACACCCAGTGATAACTTTATAAAACCACAAATAGCGGATCAAGTGGCATTGGGTTATTTTAGAAATTTTAAAGACGGCGACTACTCTTTAGAAGTAGAAACTTATTATAAAAAAGTAAAAAACAGATTGGATTATATTGATGGTGCCAACCTAATTGCCAACAGAGCCATTGAACAAGTAATTCTAAATGGGCAGTTGCGTTCTTATGGTTTAGAATTGATGTTTAAAAAAAATGAAGGAAAATTAAATGGATGGATTTCCTATACCTTATCTAAATCCGAGCAACAAACACCAGGAAGAACAAATTTAGAATCCGGAATAAACAATGGAGCTTGGTACAGTTCTGCCTATGACAAATTACACAATATTGCCATAACCGCTGCTTATAATCTTAATGATAAATGGTCTTTTGGTGGTAATTTCGCAATGCAAAGTGGTCAGCCTGTTACCTATCCCGATGGCCGTTACGAGTATCTTGGCATTACCGTTCCTAGTTATGGTTTGAGAAATGAAAATAGACTTCCGACCTACCATCACTTAGATCTCTCAGCTACACTAACCCCTAAAAAGAATTTAGGTAGAAACTGGAAAGGAGAATGGGTTTTTAGCGTCTACAACGTATACAATCGTAAAAATGCTGCGTCAATCAATTTTAGACAAAATGCCGATACTGGAAACAATGAGGCTGTAAAAACATCCATTTTTGGTGTTGTGCCAGCTGTTAGTTATAACTTCAAATTTTAATTCTAATGAAAAAAATAGCTTTATATTTCCTAATTATAACAGCAGCTTTAGTTAGCAGTTGTGAAGATGTAGTTCAATTAGATTTAAAAACTGCTGCGCCAAAACTGGTTGTTACAGCTTCTATCAATTGGAAAAAAGGAACGAATGGAAACCAACAAAAAATATATTTAACAACAACTTCTGATTTCTACAGTCAAGACATTCCAAAAGTCTCGAATGCAATTGTTTACATAAAAAACAGTGGTAATGTTAAATTTGACTTTATAGAAACCACTGTGAAAGGAGTATACGTTTGTACTAATTTTGTTCCTGTTCTAAACGAAACCTATACCTTGACAATAATTAGCAAAGGAACAACTTATAACGCCACCGAAACCATGAAATCAGTAGCACCTATAACCGAAATTGTACAAAATGACTTAGGAGGTTTAACAAAAGATCAAATAGAAATTAAAACGTTTTACAATGATCCATCTAATCAAACTAACTTTTACTTATATAAATATTCGTACTCTAATCAAGTAAAATCTAATTTCTATGTAGATCAAGATGAATTTTTCAATGGTAACAAATTCTTTAGCCTTTCACAAAACGACGAATTAAAAAAAGGTGATAAAATTGAAATAACACATTACGGAATTTCAAAACAATATTACAACTACATGAGTGTTTTAGTTAGTATTTCTAGCAATAGTGGCGGCAGCCCATTTCAGTCTCCTCCCGGAACCGTGAGAGGAAACGTCATTAATAGTACAAATAACTCAGACTATCCTTTAGGTTATTTCTCCTTGAGCGAGATAGATTCCAGAAACTACGTTATACAATAAAGACTATTTACTGGTTTTTCAGAAGCTATTCCAGCTTTACATTACAAGTTCTCTAGCCAAAAAGTTTTTTTCTAAATTCTTGCAAGAGCTTCCGATGGTCGCTTTGCAAGAACAAGAAAAAATACTTTTTGGCTGCAAGAAGCTTTCCATTGCAATCTGGGCTAGGGACTCTGGTTTTAAGTTGCCTGTTTTTTTTTAACTAACTTTACAAACTACAAATCAAAAAATTTTTATTTCTAGTCTAAAAAATCTGAAATAAAAATTCTTAAATCTAAAATTCCAATGTCTTCACATCATATTATTCGCGACGACCAAGAACCCGCTTTAATCATTGCCAATGGTGCCGCTTGCAATCCTGAATTATTAGGACAGTTATTAGAGTGGTCACCATTAGTTATTGTACTGGATTCCGCCATGGAAAGAGTCATGCAGTTAGACATCAAAGTAGATGTGCTTTTAGGTGATTTTGATCGTGGTTTTGATCCAGAGCAATATAAAACAGCTCAA
>CBDUEE010000003.1:0-34045 GCA_965366105.1 uncultured Flavobacterium sp.
TTTCTTCTGCCGATTTGTCTCCAGGATTTTTGTCAGGGTGATGCGCTATAGCTTGTTTTCTATAGGCTTTTTTAATTTCGCCAGCATCAGCACTTTTTGTAATGCCTAAAATTTCGTAAAAATCTTTTTTCATTTTTATTTTTTCTTACAAACCTAAAGAAGTAATAAATCACCTCTTTAAATTAACGTATTACTGACCTATAACAACTTTTGGGAAACGGATAATTTTATCACCCAACTTATATCCTTTCTCAAGAACATCTACAATTTTTCCTTTCATCTTGTCAGATGCTGCAGGAATTTGAGTAATTGCTTCAGCAAAATCAGCATCAAATGCATCTCCTGCCTTAACATCAACCTGCTCTAATCCTTTAGAGACTAAAGTAGTTTTTAATTTTTCATTGATTAACGTTACTCCTTCTAATAAAGGCCCAACATCAGTCTTGCTGATTTCTATAATTGCTCTGTCAAAATCATCTAATATAGGCAACATGGCTAATAGAACTTCTTGATTGGCCGTTTTGAATAATTCAATACGTTCTTTTGTAGTTCTTCTTTTGTAATTTTCAAATTCAGCAAATAATCGTAAATATTTATCTTTCTCTTTCGCTAAGTCCTGAGTCAATTGTTCTTCTACACTTAATTCCTCAACAATGACTTGTTCTTCATTGGCATTATTTTCTAATGTCGTTCCCTCTAATTCTTGATCGATTTCTGTATTTTCAGTAGTCATATTACTCGTATTTTTAAAAATATTCTTAAACTTCATTGTTAATCTTTTCCATGGATTGCAAAAGTACTGCCAATTCTTTTAAAATGTCAAATTGTCACCTTTTAGTAGTTTTATTTAGCCGGAGAATATCGTTTGCAACCTAATTAAAGTTTAAGATTATTTTAAGATTATCTAGGTGATGTTTCTTTATTTTTGTAAACTTAGAGTAAACCAACTCTTAAAATAAAATTTAAGAGTTGGTTCTAAAACAATTATTAATTCACAATTGCATTATATAAAAAAGCTTCGTTTTATACAAAACGAAGCTTTTTTTATGTTTTAAAAATACCATTTACAATAACGCAGCTTTTAAATTTTCAAAATCAAGTAAAACTTGTTCACCGCTATCTAAATTTTTAAGGGAGTATGAATTAGATGCCATTTCTTGTTCTCCAATAATAACCGCAAAAGGAATTCCTCTTTTATCTGCATGCTGAAATTGTTTAGCAACTTTAGCATTATCGGGATATAATTCTACTTTTATTCCTGACGTTCTCAGCTTTTGTATGGCTTGCATCGCATAAAAAGCTTCAGAATCACCATAGTTGATAAACAATGCTTTTGATGTAGCTGTGACGGTTTCTGGGAACAAATTTAATTCTTCGATTACCAAATAAATTCGGTCTAATCCAAAAGAAATCCCCACACCGCTCATGTTTTTTAGACCAAAAATACCAGTCAAATCATCGTATCGGCCACCACCACCGATAGATCCCATGGCAACTGATTTTGGAGGAGCTACTTCAAAAATAGCACCCGTATAATAATTTAAACCACGAGCTAGAGTTACATCCAAATCTAAAACAGCACTACTTAATCCCAACTTACTCACGTTATCACAAATAAAACGCAATTCCTCCACTCCTTTCATTCCTTCTGTAGAAGCTGAAAGTAAGTCAGATAGCTTTTCGATTTTCTGAGAAATAGTTCCTGTAAAATTGAATAAAGGTTGCACTTTTAAAATCGCTTCTTCGGCAATTCCTTTTTCGATCATTTCCTTTTTTACGCCCTCCTCACCTATTTTATCGAGCTTGTCTAATGCAACAGTAAAGTCTATTAATTTATCTGAAGCACCTATTACCTCAGCAATTCCAGATAAGATTTTTCTGTTATTGATTTTGATCGTTACGCCTTCTAATCCTAAAGCTGTAAAAATAGTATCATATAATTGCACCAGTTCTACTTCCTGCCATAAGGATTTTGATCCCACCACATCCGCATCACATTGAAAAAATTCTCTGAAACGGCCTTTTTGAGGACGATCTGCACGCCAAACGGGTTGTATTTGGTAGCGTTTGAAAGGAAATTCAATTTCGTTTTGGTGTTGTACCACGTATCTTGCAAATGGTACAGTTAAATCATAACGCAAAGCTTTTTCGGAAATGCTTGAGGTTAACTTTGTACTGTCTTTATTTTCTAAATGACTTGCATTGGCTTTTGCCAAATAATCGCCTGAATTCAAAATTTTAAAAATTAAACGATCCCCTTCTTCACCGTATTTTCCCATTAAGGTATCGGAGTTTTCAAACGAAGGTGTTTCTATGGGTTGGAATCCAAATTTCTCGAAATTACTTTTTATAATCTGTATAATATACTGACGTTTTGCCACCTCAGTGGGTGAAAAATCTCTGGTTCCTTTTGGAATGCTTGGTTTTGATGCCATTGTATGAGAATTGAATATTAGATTTTCAGATTCTAGAAGTGTTGAAAACTTAAGAAAATGATTTGGTGCAAATATCTTATTTTTTAAAGTAATCTGTTTACAAATCACATCATTTTATTATGATAAACTTAGCCCCGATTGTAGTGAAAATACAGCAGTGAAAAATAATATTGTTTTCTTGCTGGAAAGAGCGACCGGAGAAGCTCCTTTCAAGCAATTGAAAACAAATTATTTTTGCTGCAGGATTGTAATGAAAAGCGGGAAATAGCTTCAAATAAAACAGATTGCAATAAATTAATTTTTAGCTTAACAAAAATTGTAACAAAAATTGTATTTTCGTGTCAAACTTGTATGATGTTAAAATTATTTAAAGAAAATGTCCGAATTGCGTTAGGTTCAATACGAACGCAATTGCTGCGAACAGTTCTTACTGTGATGATTATCGCTATAGGAATTACGGCTTTGGTCAGTATTCTGACTGTTGTTGCTGCGCTTGAAAATACCATTTCGAGTGATTTTGCCTCCATGGGAGCGAATACTTTTAATATTAAACAATACGAAAATACAACACGAAATCGTGGTGGTAACGAGCGTGAAGTTATAAATCCAATAATCTCATATCCAGAAGCAGTTGCTTTTAAAAATAAATACCAATATCCATTTACAGAAACCTCACTTTCCTTTACAGCGACATCTAATGCTGAAGTAAAATACGAATCGACTAAAACAGATCCAGAAAATTCTATACTTGGTGTTGACGAATATTTCATGTCTAATTCTGGTTTAGAAACTAGTTCTGGCCGAAATTTTACAGGATTTGATATTGACAACAATGCCTATGTATGTGTTGTAGGATCCGATTTTGAGAAAGGATTATTAAAGGATGCGAACCCGATAGATAAAATAATTTCTATACGAGGCGCTCGATTTAGGGTTATTGGTGTGTTGAAAGAAAAAGGATCGACTTTTGGCAACAACCAAGATTTAAGAGTTTTGATTCCGATTCAAGTCGCACGTTCTTTATTTACAGCACCAAACATCAACTATACGGTGAGTGTCATGGTCGACAAAAAAGAACTACTAGAACAAGCGCTAGACAATGCAACGAGTACGATGCGCAGAGTTCGAAAATTAAGTCCTGTGAAGGATAATAATTTTGGGGTAGTTCGCAGTGATGATTTAATTAACCGAATTTTAGGCATTACAAAATATCTTGGACTTGCTTCTTGGCTTATTGGTATCATAACCGTTCTTGGATCCTCTATCGCTTTGATGAATATAATGATTGTATCTGTTACCGAACGTACCCGAGAAATTGGAGTTAGAAAAGCATTAGGAGCCAAAAAAACGACTATTGCGATTCAATTTTTTATAGAAACTCTACTTATTGGCCAATTAGGCGGATTAGTGGGAATTATTTTCGGAATCCTTATTGGTTTTGGTATAGCGACTGCAATGGATTTTGCATTTGTAATTCCCTGGGGAGCAATAATGGCGGCATTCATCACTAGTTTTATTGTTGCGATTGCTTCTGGATTGTATCCGGCGATAAAAGCTGCCGTATTAGATCCTATTGAGGCGTTACGATACGAATAAAGTATAAAAGATCAAGACAGAAAGTTAGCTCGAGTTGCTTAAATATAAGCTCTGCTCTAGCCTATTAAATTTGCTTTTAAATGTTTGCGAAATAGAAGAAAAGTTAAGTTTTTATTTTTGACCAAAAATGCTCTTGAAGTAGAACGATTAAAATCTTACTTCTTATCTTGTACCCTTAATCATTCTATCATTACCGTATATATCTTTTCGTAATTCTACATTTTTGAAATTCATCTCCTCAAGAAGTTCAATCATTTCTTTCCCTAAATATTGATTGATTTCAAAATACAGCGCTCCATTTTCAGACAAGTTTAATAACGCTAGTTCTGCTATTTTTTTATAAAAAATCAAAGCATCATCGTCTTCTACAAATAGCGCTAAATGAGGTTCGTTATCTAATACATTTTTCTTAATTTCTTTTTTTTCGAGATTACGAACATAAGGAGGATTAGAAACTATGATATCAAATTGTTGTTCTAAATCTGCTGTTTCAAGAATATTTTTATTTAAAAAAGCAACTTCAACTTTATTGATTTCTGCATTTTTTTTGGCTGTAGCCAAAGCTTTATCAGAAACATCAATAGCATATAATCGAGCATTTTGAATGTTTTTGGCTAAAGAAATTGCGATACAACCACTTCCGGTTCCAATATCCAGAATTTTTATTTTTTGAGTTTGGCCTTTGAGTTTTGAGTTTTGAACAATCCAATCTACTAATTCTTCGGTTTCTGATCTTGGAATTAAAACATTTTTATTTACTTCAAAATCCAAACCATAAAAACTAGTTTTTCCAAGCAAATATTGCACTGGAATTTCTTGTTTTAATTGCTTTAAAATTGAATTCCAAACTATTATTTCATTTGAACTAAAAGTTAGTTCAGGATTTAAAGCTAGATCAATTCTTTTCAATTGTTGTTTGTCCTCTAAAATTAAATAAAAAAAACTTTCCGCTTCATCTTCTCCAAAAATGGATTCTAGCTCTTGAATAAAATAGGATCTGTATGCTCTAATTTTCATGTTGTATTTTATAAAAGAAGTAGTAAAAGTATTTTAAATAAAAAGTGATGATTTAAAACTATAGTTTTTTCAGCATCCAAACAGGACAACTATCGTGACCAGTACTTCCCATGGGTGCATCAATAGACTCAAAACCGGATTTTTTATATAATTTTTGTGCGTCAAGCATAAACGGCATTGTTTCTAAATAACATTTTTCAAAACCGAAAGTTATGGCACTTTGCATGCAAACAGCCATCATTTCGCTACCGATTCCTAATCCGCGAATTTCTGGCAGAAAGTACATTTTTTGTAACTCACAAATCGTTTCAGCTTCATTTTCTAATCGCGCTATGCCGGCACAACCAACTACTCTCCCGTTATGTTCTACAACATAATAAGCTGACCGAGGATTATTATATTGTTCATACATAAAATCCAAATACGGATCCGCATAAGCTGTTCCTACTTTTGGAATATCCATTTCATCAAAAACTGCACGTATCAATTGTGCAACTTGTTGATTGTCTTCTCTATTTATTTTCCTAATACTGTAATTTTCCATTTTATAAAAAATCTAATTGTAATCGCAAAAATAGAAATTGTTTATTGTAATTCTCCAAACTTTTAAAACAAAATCCTAAACTCAAAAATTACTACTTTTGTAATGTGAAAATACATGAAAAATACATTAGAAGGTGCATCGAATTAGCCAAAAATGGTTTGGGTACAACCTATCCAAATCCAATGGTTGGGAGCGTAATTGTTTATGAAGGGAAAATCATAGGGGAAGGCTGGCATAAAAAAGCAGGGGAACCGCATGCAGAAGTAAATGCGGTAAATTCTGTAAAAGATAAATCCTTGTTGAAAAAAGCGACTATATACGTAAGCTTAGAACCTTGCAGTCACTTTGGCAAAACGCCTCCTTGTTGTAATTTGATTATTGAAAATAAAATTCCAAATGTGGTTGTTGGAACCATAGATCCAAATATAAAAGTGGCTGGAAACGGAATCAAAAAAATGATTGAAGCTGGAATTCAGGTTACCACGGGTATTCTCGAAAAAGAATGTTATGAATTAAACAAACGTTTTTTTACTTTCCATCAAAAGAAAAGACCTTATATTATCTTGAAATGGGCTGAAAGCCAAGATGGATTTATTGCTCCAGTTGAAAAATCAGAAAAAAAACCAGTTTGGATTACAAGTCAGTATTCCAGACAACTTGTACATAAGTGGCGTAGTGAGGAGCAAGCAATTCTTGTAGGAACGCAAACTGTTATTGATGATAATCCAAAATTAGACGTGAGAGATTGGGCAGGAAATAATCCAATTCGAGTCGTTCTTGACCAAAATAATCGTATTCCCAAAAATAGCCATATAATTGATAATCAAGTTAAAACTATCGTATTCTCTAAAACGAAAACGGCTATTAGACAAGAAAATACTATCTTTGAGAATATCAATTTTGAAAACAACTTAGTAAATCAAATTGTACAATCCCTGTATGAACATCAAATTCAATCCGTTATTATAGAGGGTGGCAGCCGAACTTTACAGACATTTATTGATACTGAACTTTGGGACGAATCGCGACTGTTTATTGGAAATGTAGCATTCAAAACTGGAATAAAAGCACCTTTTCTAACTAAGAAAAAATTTGAAAAATTTGCAATTAGTGATGATGAACTTATAATTTCTAGAAACTATGATTAATACTATAATTTTTGATTTTGGAGATATTTTTATCAACTTAGACAAAAAAGCTACCATTGCTGCTTTTGAAAAATTAGGACTAAGGGAATGGGATGCTGATTTGATCGATTTAAACATGCAGTTTGAAACTGGAAAAATCTCTAGTGAAAATTTTCTTTTAGGAATTCAAAAAAAAATTCCTACTGCTAATATCAATGAAATACGTGCTGCGTGGAAGGCTATACTTCTTGACTTTCCTCTTTATCGATTAGAATTTCTACAACTGCTTTCCAGCAAATATCGTTTGTTCCTGTTATCGAATACCGATGCTATTCACATCGAAACATTTGAACAAAAAAGTGGAGTTTCATTTTACAGCGATTTTTATCAATGTTTTGAAAAGGTTTATTTTTCGTTTGAAATAGGTTTACGAAAACCAGATTTAGATATTTTCAGACATTTAATCAACAACCATGAATTAGATCCAAAACGGACTTTATTTGTAGATGACAAAAAAGAAAATACCGATGCAGCATTGGCTTTAGGATTTCAAGTATGGAACTTACAAGTTGGAGAAGAAGATGTCATCCATTTATTGGACAAAAATGTAACATAGAAAACACTAGCTTTTTGGAAATTAAAGACACCTATAATACCATTGAATACGCACCCGAAGAAGTACTATTCAAAGAAAAAAATAGTAAATTTTTTGGTTACGCATTCCCCATCCAATCAGAGGAAGAAGTCAAACCACTAATTGAAATTTTAAGAAAGCAACATCCAAATGCAGGACATTTTTGCTATTCGTATCAAATAGGAACTGATGTGCTTACCTACAGAGCAAATGACGATGGAGAACCTAGCAACAGCGCTGGAATGCCTATTTATGGTCAAATACAATCATTTTCGGTTACTAATGTACTAATTGTAGTCGTAAGAATATTTGGTGGCGTAAAACTAGGTGTTGGCGGATTAATTTCTGCATACAAAACTACTGCACAAATGATTCTTGAAAGTTGTGAAATTGTCGAAAAAACAATCGATATTCATTTTATAATTTTTTTTGATTACAAAAACATGAATAAAGTAATGCGAGTAATTAAGGAAAAAAAGCTTGAAATAGTAAGTCAAGATATGGAAATAAATGAAATTTCAGATATTCCAATGGGTAAAATCGAGCTAAAAACACGAAAAAAAAATGCCGAAATGGTCTTCGACATTTTTAATTCTATGTTTGAGATTGAAATAAAACAACTTTAATTTCAAATAAAATAGTATTATTTTAGCCTTTATTCCATCGCCTTAAACAATTCTAAAATATAATCTGGCGGCGCTATTGGTTTGCCAGTTTTTAATGACACAAATACCAAAATAAAATAGGCCGTTGTTAATAACTCATCCGACTCATTGTATATAGCACAATCAAATTCTATCTTTACAGAAGACTGACTTTTAAAAACAGTGTGAACGGTCAGCAACTCATCATACCGAGCTGATTTTTTATAATTTATAGTCATAGAAACTATAGGAAGTGCAATCCCACTTTCTTCCATGCTTTTATATGAAATCCCTTTGTTTCTAAGCCATTCCACGCGTCCTATCTCAAAATAAGGAATGTAATTTCCATGATAAACAACGCCCATTTGGTCTGTTTCGGAATACCGCACTCTAACTTGTATTTGATGATCTTTCATTAATTATATATTAAAATTTTAAACATTGAAGAGCCCCTTACAACAATAATAGGTAAAATTATTACCCCATAAATTTTTTTTTACAGAAAATTGTTCACATATTTGTTACCCCGATAATAGATAACGAAACTTCTTTTTTTTAGTAAGATAAAAATTACCAATTAAAAACAATTTAATAGAATATATGAACAAAACTGCTCAATCAGTATGGGAAAACTGTTTGTCTTTTATCAAAGACAACATCCAAGATCAAGCTTACAAAACTTGGTTTGAACCAATCAAGTCAGTTGAACTTACCGATAACGCTTTATATATTCAAGTTCCTAGTAAATTTTTTTATGAATGGTTGGAAGAGCACTATGTAAAATTATTAAAAGTGGCCCTTACCAAAGAACTTGGAAAAAACGCTAAGTTACTTTATAAAATTAGAATGGAAAACACTTATGGTAACAAACAACCCTTTACGGAACAGTTACCAAGTGCGAACAGAGTTCCGATGAAACCCCAAGAAGTAGATGCACCTTTTAAAAATTTAAACCCTGAATTAAAAAATCCTTTTGTAATTCCTGGTATTCGAAATTTGAAAATTGAATCGCAATTAAACGCTAATTATAGTTTTGATAATTTTCTGGAAGGTGATTCAAATAGATTAGCACGTTCTGCAGGGATGGCTGTTGCCAATAAACCAGGTGGAACATCCTTTAACCCGTTATTAATTTTTGGTGGTGTTGGTCTTGGAAAAACACATTTAGCGCATGCTATTGGTGTGGAAATAAAAGATAAATATCCTGAAAAAACCGTTTTATACATTTCTGCAGAAATTTTCACGCAACAATATATTGACTCTGTAAAGAAAAATAACAGAAATGATTTTATCCATTTCTACCAATTAATTGATGTATTAATTATTGATGACGTTCAATTTCTTTCTGGGAAATCAGGAACTCAAGATGTATTTTTTCATATCTTCAATTATTTACATCAAAATGGAAAACAAGTAATTTTGACTTCGGACAAAGCGCCTGTTGACATGCAAGATATAGAGCAGCGTTTACTATCTCGTTTCAAATGGGGATTGTCTGCCGAAATTCATCAACCTGATTACGAAACTAGAATTTCTATCTTGAAGAATATTCTATATAGAGATGGTGTAGAAATTCCTGAAGAAATCGTAGAATACGTTGCACGAAACATCAAATCGAATGTTAGAGAACTTGAAGGAGCCATCATTTCATTGATAGCACAATCATCATTTAATAAAAAAGAAGTAACTCTAGAACTTGCGAAAAGCGTTGTTGAAAAATTCGTTAAAAATGTAAAAAGAGAGATTTCTATCGATTACATTCAAAAAATCGTTTCGGATTATTTCCAACTGGATTTAGAAACCTTACAATCTAAAACGAGAAAGAGACATGTTGTTCAAGCAAGACAATTAGCCATGTTTTTCGCAAAGAAATTTACTAAAGCTTCTTTAGCAAATATTGGTTCTCAAATTGGAGATCGCGATCACGCTACCGTGTTACACGCTTGTAAAACCGTTGATAATTTAGTAGCTACCGATAAACAATTCAAAAAATTTGTCGAAGACATCAATAAAAAATTAACGCTATAAACGCTTTTATGCCTATTAAAATTTTAATGGTTTGTTTAGGAAATATTTGTAGATCTCCTTTAGCCGAAGGAATTCTAGCTTCTAAACTTCCAAAGAATAAATTCATAGTTGATTCTGCAGGAACAGGTTCATGGCATATTGGTCATGCACCAGACGAACGCTCTATTACTGTCGCAAAAATAAATAAAATAAATATTTCAGATCAAAAAGGACGTCAATTCAGCACTACCGATTTTGATGCTTTCGATTATATTTATGTAATGGATAGTAATAACTATAGCGATGTATTAGAATTAGCCAAAACTCAGGAACACAAAGACAAAGTGCAAATGATTTTGAATGATTTATTTCCAAGTGAAAATGTAGATGTTCCAGATCCTTATTTTGGCCTGCCAAATGGATTTGAAATCGTTTATAACATGCTTGATGAAGTATGTGATGTGATTTCTAAAAAATTAATAGAAAAACACCCATAATTTTATTCAAAATATTCTAGCGTTTGCAATAAACATTCTTCTTATAAATAACTTTAGAAACATTAAAATAGATCAATGAAATCAAACACTGTTTTAGGAAAACTCTATTTAATTCCTACCACCATGGGTGATTGTGACCCTATGGATGTTTTCCCGCAAACTATAAAAAGAAGTATAGATCTAATAGATTATTACATTGTTGAAAATGACAAAACAGCCCGTAAATCTATAAAAGAAGTAAATCCGGAAAAGAAACAATCTGAATTAAAGCTTTTTGTTTTAAATAAACACACGGAAACTAAAGAACATTTAGACTTTATAAAACCCTTGTTAGAAGGCATTAATATGGGTCTAATGAGTGAAGCAGGTTGTCCTGGAGTCGCTGATCCTGGTGCTGTTATTGTAAAATTAGCACATGATAGAGGAATTCAAGTAATTCCATTAGTTGGACCTTCTTCAATTCTCTTAGCGATGATGGCCTCAGGAATGAATGGACAAAGTTTTACCTTTCATGGTTACTTACCTATCGAGAAAGACGAAAAGAAAGCCAGTTTTAAAACACTAGAAAGAGTATCATTCGAAAAAAATCAATCACAAATTTTCATCGAAACACCGTATAGAAATAATAAATTACTGGAAGATTTAATTCAAACATTACATCCTGATACGCATTTGTGTATCGCAACAGATATTACTTTGCCAACAGAGTACATTAAGACCAAGAAAATTGCGGCTTGGAAAAAAGAGACAATCGATTTACACAAGCGTCCAACTATTTTTATCATTCATAAAATGTAAATATCAGAGTCAATTTTAAAGACTATAAAAGTTTATTTTACTTTCCTTAAAGTATTGTAACACTACCCAAATAGTAAATCATTGATTCTAATTATAAAATGTCTATTTTTATAATTAGAATTAATGATTTTTTTTATGAGCAAACTTCCCAATATTGGCACGAGTATATTTACAGTAATGTCGAAAATGGCTTCAGAACACAACGCCATTAATTTATCTCAAGGTTTTCCAAATTTTCCAGTTGACAAAAGACTAACAGATATTGTTGCTAAACTCGCTACCGAAAATGTACATCAATATACGCCCATGTCTGGCTATCCGCCGTTATTATCAAAAATAGCTGCACTAACTAAGAAATCCTATTCAAGAGTTGTTCATCCTGAAACCGAAATTCTCGTAACTGCAGGAGCAACTCAAGGAATTTTTACAACTATTACCGCTTTACTAAAAACAAATGAGGAAGTACTAATTCTAGATCCAAGTTATGATTGTTATGAAGCGCCCATTCTACTTTGTAATGCCACACCAATAAGAGTTGCGCTTAACGATGATTATACTCCCAATTGGGAAATTATAGACAAAGCATGCTCTTCGAAAACGAAGATGATTATAATTAATAATCCACACAATCCAACTGGAAAAATTTTAAAAGAATCTGACTTCCAATCATTAGAACTTTTACTAGAAAAATACCCAAACATTTTAGTCCTATCCGACGAAGTTTATGAATACATCACTTTTGAAGAAAAGCACATTTCAGCCAATACAAGAGAAAAATTGATCAGTCGTTGTATTGTAGTTTCTTCTTTTGGGAAATCATTTCATATCACCGGATGGAAAATAGGGTATTTGATTGCGCCTGAACACTTAATGAAAGAAATAAAAAAAGTACATCAATTTTTAGTTTTCAGTGTAAATAGCATTTGCCAAGTGGCGATTAGCCACTATTTAGACTTAGTTTCTACTGATGATATTAAGAAAATGTACCAAGAAAAACGAGACTATTTCAGAGGATTATTACACGGAAGTCGTTTTGAACTCATGCCCTGCGAAGGAACTTATTTTCAAGTTGCTTCCTATTCTGCTATTTCAAACGAAAATGATGTTGATTTTTGTAAACGATTAATCACTGAATATGGCGTTGCTGCCATTCCAATCTCTACTTTTTATGGAGATGGAAAAGACTTAAAGTTAATTCGTTTTTGTTTTGCAAAAGACAATGCAACATTAGAAGAAGCTGCTAAAAGATTATGCACGATATAAAAGAGCTGATTTATTTATTTTTATTATGCATGCATACTATTTGATTTCGTTATATTTACAATTCAAAAAATAGAAATTATGAGTTATACAGATAAAATGTTACGCGATGATGCTCTTAAAGGCAAAGTGATTGTAGTAACCGGTGGCGGAAGTGGTTTAGGAAAAGCAATGACCCAATATTTCCTTGAACTTGGCGCTAAAGTTGCCATTACATCCAGAGATTTAGAAAAATTAAAAAACACGGCAAAAGAACTAGAAGCAGCAACTGGCGGATCTTGTCTTCCTATACAATGTGATGTGCGTCATTATGAAGAAGTAGAAAACATGCTACAAGAAGTTTTAAAAGCTTTTGGAAAAGTAGATGTTTTATTAAATAATGCAGCCGGAAACTTTATCTCTCCTACCGAAAGATTGTCAGCAAACGCTTTTGATACCATTATTGATATTGTTTTAAAAGGAACCAAAAACTGTACACTTGCTTTTGGAAAACATTGGATTGATACCAAACAAAAATCATCAACAGTTTTAAATATTGTAACTACTTATGCTTGGACGGGTTCCGCTTATGTAGTTCCTAGTGCTACTGCAAAAGCAGGAGTTTTAGCCATGACCAGAAGTCTTGCTGTTGAATGGGCAAAATACGGAATTCGCACCAACGCGATTGCTCCAGGACCATTCCCTACAAAAGGAGCTTGGGACCGATTATTACCAGGTGATTTAGCGGAGAAATTTGACATGGCAAAAAAAGTTCCTGTTCAACGTGTTGGTGATCATCAGGAATTAGCCAATTTAGCAGCTTATTTGGTTTCTGATTTTTCAGCTTATGTAAATGGAGAAGTAGTAGTTATTGATGGTGGAGAATGGCTTAAAGGTGCCGGACAATTTAATTTGTTAGAAGCAATTCCAGAAGAACTTTGGGATCAACTCGAAATGATGATCAAAGCAAAAAAAAATAAATAAGAATAATAAAAGAGAGTAAATAATGAATATGCCCCAGAAAGTTAGATACTTTTTAGGGCATTTTTTATGAAAAAAATATTACTTTACTTAATATAAGTATATTGCCATAATGTTGAATTTACCGATATACTAATAGTAAATTATTGTTTGATAAATTGTAATTCAATAACCAAACGTACTTCTTCGCCAACTAAAACGCCACCCGTTTCAAGTGCTGAATTCCAGTTTAATCCCCAATCTTTTCTATTAATTTTACCTTCTAATGAAAAAGCTAATTTTGTATTTCCCCAAGGATCTTTCATTAAGCCACTAAATTCTGCAGGTAATTTTATAGATTTAGTAACACCGTGCATCGTTAAGTCACCGGTTAAATCGTATTCAGAATCTTTAATTTTGGTAAACGATGTTGCTACAAATTTAATTTCTGGAAACTTTTCAGCATCAAAAAAGTCAGCACTTACTAAGTGTGTGTCTCTATCTGCATTACCTGTAGCTATTGAGTCTATTGCTCCGGTAAATTGAATTTTAGCATTTTCAAAATCAGTTTCATCAGATTCAATAGAAGCATCAAATTTGGTAAACTTACCTGAAACATTAGTAAACATCATGTGTTTTACTTTAAAACCAATTTCTGAATGTGTAGGGTCTATTGCCCATTTTGTTGTTGTCATAATAGTATTATTTATTTTTTTATTTGTTAAATTATAATTGCATCGGTACTTCCATCAATAAAATTTCTGCTCCTTCGGAATCAGCAGTTATTTCGATAGATTCCGTATCCCAAATTCCTAAACCATCACGTTCATTAAGATGAATGTCTCCTACCGTAAAATTGCCTTTTAAAACAAAAGCATAAATTCCGTTTCCTGATTTTTTTAATGGATAAGAATTGGAGAATCCTTTATCAAATCTCCCTATATGAAACCAAGCATCTTGATGAATCCAAACCCCTTCATCCTCTGGATTTGGAGATAATATTTGCTGTAATTTATTATGGCGATCTTTTAGATCAAGAGTAATTTGGTCATAACGCGGAGTTACATTTTTTTTGTTAGGATAGATCCAAATCTGCAAAAACTTAACTAATTGATTCTGATTCTTATTTTTCTCACTGTGAAATATCCCTGTTCCAGCACTCATAATCTGTATATCACCTTCTTTGATAACAGTGGTATTTCCCATACTATCTTGATGTTCTAAATCACCTTCTAGCGGAATAGAAATAATCTCCATGTTATCGTGCGGATGTTTTCCAAAACCCATTCCCTGATTTACTCTATCATCATTAAGCACTCGCAAAACACCAAAATTCATGCGATCCTTATTTTGATAATTCGCAAAACTAAAAGTGTGATAGGACTCTAACCAGCCATGATTGGCATGACCTCGAGAATCGGCTTTATGCAAAATGTAATTAGCAATTTTATGGTTTACGGTAGTATCTTTATTTTCCATTGTCGTTTTCTTTAATTTTATGGTACAAAGTTGCGTCAAAAAAAAATCCAATACATTGAACTAGGACAAGAAATAAAAAAAACTGAAATTTAATGTTTTGCCATTTTTGTTCTTATTTTACTCAAAAATTCAGCCGAAATACCCAAATAAGACGCTATGTAATGTTGAGCAACACGTTGCGGAAGTGCTGGATAATGTTCTAAAAACTCTATATATTTTTCTGTAGCAGTTTTAGAAATAGTATTAAAAAGTCGTTCTTGAGTAACGGCTAAACTGCGTTGCATTAAAATTCGAAAAGCACGTTCAAACTTTGGTGCTTTACTAAAAAGTTCCTCTTTCGTTTCGGGATTAAACATAAAGAACTCACAATCTTCTATAGTTTCAATATAAACTCTACTCGGATTTTTTTCATAGATACTAAACGAAATATCACTGATCCAAGCATTTTCAATGGCAAACTGAAGAATAATTTCAAAACCATTGGCATCAATATAATACTTTCGAACACAGCCTTTAATAACAAAAGCTTCAAAATTGCACATTTCACCTTCATGAAGCAAAATCGTTTTTTTAGGAACAGCTTTAAACTCCATTAAGGAATTAAAAACAGCTAATTCATTACTGTCAAAAGAGACGTATCTTCCTATATTAGTATTGATTTGTGAATGCAAAGTGAGTAGTTTTAGAAACTAAAGGTAAAAAATGTTTCCCAAAAATGAATACTAGACCTAGTAAATTAGCAAATATTTCTACTAAAACAAAATTCACTCCCGATTAAATTCCTACTTTTGTACCACTATAAATATAACAGAAATTTTATGCTCATTATTGGAATTGCAGGTGGTACGGGAAGCGGAAAAACAACCGTTGTACATCAGATTATGAATGAATTACCCGAAACAGAAGTCGGTATTATTTCTCAAGACTCGTATTACAAAGAAAATCACGGTCTCTCTTTTGACGAAAGAGCTTTAATTAACTTTGATCATCCTCGCGCAATTGATTTTGAATTATTGGTAGCACACCTTAAGGAATTAAAGGAAGGAAATAACATCAATCAACCCGTATATTCTTTTGTAACACACAACAGAACCGATGATACTGTTTTTACTCATCCCAGAAAAGTGATGATTGTAGAGGGAATATTAATTCTCGCAAACCCAGAGTTAAGAGAACTTTTTGATGTAAAAATATATGTTCATGCCGATTCTGACGAAAGATTAATTCGCCGTCTGAAAAGAGATATCGCAGAACGCGGACGGGATATGACGGAGGTTATTAACAGATATCAAACTACATTAAAACCAATGCACGAACAGTTTATAGAGCCTACAAAAGCATTTGCTGATATCATTATTCCAAACGACAAATACAATACAGTAGCCATAGATGTAGTCCGGGCAGTAATTAATCAAAAAATACTATAAATTAGTCGTATTTTTAAATTTATTAATGATTAGGAGCTATTCCCGCTTTTCATTTCAATCTTTTTCCCTCTAAAGAACGAGGAAAAAAGGATTTCCATTACAATCGGGGCTAAAAATAAAAAAATGAAAAATCCATATAAAGACAAACCTTGGTTTAAATTTTTAAGTAACAAATACGTTTGGGTACTGATGTTCTTTTGTATATGGATGACTTTTTTAGATAATTATTCTTATTTTGATCATCGAATTTTAGACCAGCAAATTCAAGATCTTGAGGATAATGCTTCCTATTATAAAGAAGAAATAAGGAAAGATCAGGAGAACATTAAGCAATTAAAAAACTCCGAACAGATAGAAAAATACGCCCGCGAAAAATACTATATGAAAAAAGATAGTGAAGATATTTATATCATAGAATTTGAAGGCGACACAATTGATAAAAAATAATTAAGTTTTGATTATTAAAAACCATCACATAATAAACGAATAAAATGGCTGCTACTCTTTTCGATGATTTCAATCCCATTTCTTCTAAACAGTGGAAACAAAAAATTCAATTTGAACTCAAGGGAGCTGATTACAATGAAACCTTAGTTTGGAATTCTCCAGAAGATATTCAGGTAAAACCGTTTTACCATAAGGATGAACTGGCTAAGACATTTTCTGTTGCCACAAAAGCGACTCAATTTAAAATATGTCAAAACATCTTTGTTTATGATGTAGAAAAATCAATTGAAAGAGCCATAAATACACTAAGTCGTGGCGCAGACAGTATTCGATTTTCAATTGAAAATGAATCGATTGATATTACCAATTTATTAGAGAATTTGCCATTGTCTAATGTTACTGTTTATTTTAACCTAAGCTTTATTTCAACCGATTTCGTGAAAAAAATTGACGCTTTTGCTGCCAAAACCAACACAACTATCTTTTGTAATCTAGATCCAATTGGGCAATTAGCCAAAGATGGTAATTGGTTTAAGACCAAAGAAAAAAATAATTTTGAAACACTGAATTTACTTTCAAAACAAACCAAAGCGATTTCTTTAATCAGCATTAATTCTTCATTGTATCAGAATGCTGGTGCTACTATTGTTCAGCAAATTGCCTATAGTTTAGGTCATGTCAATGAATATTTTAATAGAATAGAGTCGATCGAGCAACCTATAGTTTTTAAAGTAGCAGTAGGAACAAACTACTTTTTTGAGATTGCAAAACTACGTGCGTTGAGATTACTGTTTAATCTTATCGCTAATGAATACAACCATAATTTAGATTGTAACATTATAGTTTCGCCTACAAAACGAAATAAAACATTATACGATTATAATGTAAACATGTTACGTACTACAACCGAATGTATGAGTGCTATTATTGGCGGTGCGAATGCTATTGCTAATTTACCTTACGATGCTTTATACCACAAAGACAATGAATTTGGTGATCGAATAGCCAGAAATCAATTGTTGATTTTAAAAAATGAAAGCTATTTTGACAAAGTAAACAATCCCGCTGACGGAAGTTATTATATAGAAAATCTTACCAATCAATTAGCTGAAAAATCGTTAGCTTTATTCAAAGACATCGAGGCAAATGGTGGTTTTCTTAAACAACTGAATGACGGAATTATCAAAAGAAAAATTCAAGAAAGTGCCGATGCCGAGCAAGATTTATTTGATACAGGAAAAGAAATATTATTAGGAACCAACAAGCATCCTAATAAACAAGATAGAATGAAAGAGGATTTAGAATTGTTCCCTTTCGTAAAGCAAAATCCGAGAAAAACGCTTATCAAGCCAATTATTGAGAAACGTTTGGCTGAAAAAATTGAGCAAGAACGATTGAAATTAGAAGACAATTAAACGTTTTAAAAAATTGATTAGCAAGTTTTAATTTGGCAAAATAGAAATGAGAAAAGACATACAACATATAAAACTAGGACAGCCTGAAGATAAAGCAGTACGTGCAGACGAAAAAAGTTTTCTAACTGCTGAAAATATTGAACTGAAACAAACCTACTCCGAAAAAGATACAGAGAATCTTAATCACCTTGATTTTGGAGCTGGCTTTGCGCCAAATTTACGCGGACCTTATGCCACTATGTATGTTCGCAGACCCTGGACTGTTCGTCAATATGCGGGATTTTCGACAGCGGAGGAAAGTAACGCTTTTTACAGAAGAAATTTAGCTGCCGGTCAAAAAGGACTTTCTATCGCTTTTGATTTACCTACACATCGAGGCTATGATTCTGATCATGAGCGAGTAGTTGGCGATGTAGGAAAAGCAGGTGTTGCGATAGACTCTGTAGAAGATATGAAAGTATTATTCGACCAAATTCCATTAGATGAAATGTCTGTTTCTATGACGATGAACGGAGCCGTTTTACCCATCATGGCTTTCTATATAGTAGCTGCGGAAGAACAAGGTGTAAAACCGGAATTGCTATCTGGAACCATTCAAAATGATATTTTAAAAGAGTTTATGGTGCGTAATACGTATATATATCCGCCAACGCCGTCTATGAAAATCATTGCTGATATCTTTGAATATACCAGTAAAAAAATGCCGAAATTTAATTCGATTTCAATTTCTGGATACCACATGCAAGAAGCGGGAGCAACTGCTGACATTGAGTTGGCTTACACGTTAGCGGACGGATTAGAATACATTAGAACTGGTTTAGCAACCGGAATGAAAATTGACGAATTTGCACCAAGATTATCCTTTTTCTGGGCAATTGGAATGAACCATTTTATGGAAATTGCCAAAATGCGTGCAGGAAGAATGATATGGGCAAAATTGGTCAAACAATTTGAACCAAAAGATGATAAATCATTAGCACTTAGAACGCATTGCCAAACTTCTGGTTGGAGTTTAACTGAACAAGATCCTTTTAACAATGTAGCACGAACTTGTATTGAAGCTGCCGCAGCAGCATTTGGAGGAACACAATCGCTACACACCAATGCGCTGGATGAAGCTATTGCATTACCAACCGATTTTTCTGCTAGAATTGCTAGAAATACACAATTGTATTTACAAGAAGAAACAAAAATCACTAAAACAGTAGATCCTTGGGCAGGAAGTTACTATGTAGAAAGTTTGACCAATGAAATCGCTGAAAATGCTTGGAAACTAATAGAAGAAGTTGAGGAATTGGGAGGAATGACCAAGGCAATCGAATCTGGAATCCCAAAATTACGTATAGAAGAAGCAGCTGCAAGGAAACAAGCACGTATCGATAGTGGACAAGATATTATTGTTGGAGTCAATCAATATCGATTAGAAAAAGAAGACCCTTTGCAAATATTGGATGTGGATAACCAAATGGTTCGCAGACAACAACTAGAGCAATTAGACCGCATTAAAGAAACTAGAGATTCTGAAAAAGTACAAAATTCTTTAAATAAATTAATTCTTTGTGCAAAAACTGGGGAAGGCAATTTATTAGAAATAGCCGTTGAAGCAGCGAGAAACAGAACTACATTAGGAGAAATAAGCGATGCATTGGAAACAGTTTTTGGAAGATATAAAGCACAAATTAAATCCTTTAGCGGTGTGTATAGTAAAGAGATAAAAGACGACAAAAGTTTTGAAAAAGCAAAACAAATGGCTAATGAATTTGCTAAGCAAGAAGGTCGAAGACCTCGAATCATGATAGCAAAAATGGGGCAAGACGGTCACGATCGCGGAGCCAAAGTTGTTGCTACTGGTTATGCTGATGTTGGTTTTGATGTTGATATAGGTCCACTTTTCCAAACTCCTGAAGAAGCGGCTAAGCAAGCCATAGAAAATGATGTTCACATTTTAGGTGTTTCTTCATTAGCTGCAGGACATAAAACATTAGTTCCCCAAGTAATTGCCGAACTTAAAAAACATGGAAGAGAAGATATTATGGTGGTTGTCGGTGGTGTAATTCCTGCACAAGACTATCAGTTTTTATTTGATGCAGGTGCTGTAGCCGTTTTTGGACCAGGAACAAAAATTAGTGAAGCTGCCATTAAAATATTAGAAATTTTAATGGGAAGCTTTGAATAAAGCAAAGAATAATATTTTTACTGTTTAAAAAAAAAGAAGGCTATCAAATAATGATAGCCTTCTTTTTTTAATCTATATACTATTTTAAATATTTTTCGCTTTTGCATTTATATCTGCTACGATAAACGAGGTGTCATAACCGCCAAATACTTTCATATAGCTTCTTACTGAGGCTCCATAAGCATCCGTGAAATTACGTTTTCCATTGTATCGGAAAAATTTCTTTACAGATCCAGCGCCTCCAAGATGCGCAGCTGCTAGTATACCCGATTCTGTAATTCGAAGACCGTTCATAACAGTACCTTCATATTTTTCAATTTCTTTTTTTAATTCCCATTTGTTTTTGGCTAATAAAGCTAAAAAGGCTTTCTCTTGCAATTCGGGACTATTCAAAAAAGCAACTCTATCATATACACCAACAGATTTTAAAGTTTCAATACCAAACTGGTATTTACCCATATAACCTAAAGAATTAATTTTTTTGTATTTGCTTTCTGATTCTCTGAAGCCAACTGCTTCTCTAAAACCAACAAAGAAATTTCCAGTAAAAGGGATGCTTAAATTAGTGTACTCTTCTGCTTCTTGAGATGGATATAAGTAGTGTGTACCATCTTCTTCATTGATGAGAAACCAGGGGTTGGTTTCTAAATTAAAAGGTCTAAAACCTGAACTTAAAAAAACTGTAATTACAGTTAGACTTGTATAAAAATACCATTTCTTTATCATAAATTGTTTTTCTTCAAACGCTGTACCGTTATGAAATTTCTACATGCAAAGATACAATAAAAATACTAATGCTGATAATCAGGTAGTTAAACTTTTCTAAATATAGATTAAGTGGTATTTAATATCGTTAAAATGCACGAATTCGATTGTAGGTGCCGGAATTTTGATAGTGTTTAGTATTGAAAAAATAGTTTTCAAAAAGGGAGAATTTGTTTTTATTTTTGTTAAATCTACATCTAAACTAAAATAAAACTGTCTAAATCTTTTAGGATTTGAAGCCAAGAAAAGATTGTTATTTTGCTCATTTCCGCTAATCATTCCTTCGGCTCCGTAACCTAGTGCTAAATTAAGCCATTTTGGAATTTTTGAGTCTTTAACAAAAGAATGCAAATTAATTGAAAGCCAATAGGTTTGACCATTGTAATCCTTTAGAATTTGTTCAGAAAAAGAACTTCCCAAAACTTCAGGCCTTAAATCAGCATATTTTGTAGTGTGAAAAGAAAATTTTGGGGTTATACGTTGTTCTTTCCAGATTAACTCTTGTGAAACATATAAAGCCGTTCCGGAAGCATTCGCTACAATATCACCAGTAGAGGCGCCCCATTGCGAAGAATATCCATCAAGAACCTCAACGGCAGTAAGAAAAGCAAATCCTAAACCAGCACCGTAAATCAATTGTTTCTTCTTAGAAGCTCCACTCCACTCTAACATTTCTGAACCAAACCGACCCAAATGATAAGATGAAAATGCATGTCCCGCTTTATCCATTTGTAGCCATTCTGAATTATCATTTATAAAATGAAAATCAGACCTTGGAAAATCAGCATACCAAAGTTGGTTTAGACCTACCAAAGTTCCAGTTGCAAGAACTGCTTCAGAAATAATAACTGTATTTTGCCTCTTTAAATTTAAAGAATCAGAGGGTAAAAGGAAATTTTCAAATTGGCTATTTTGAGAATAGCCAATTTGAAAACCAAATACAAACAAAAATAGAAATAGTACTTTAAGTCTCAAAACTATCTTTTGACACCTTGACTATTAATCCAATCTGAATATTTTTTGGCATTTTTACTATGCTCCGGTAGTGTCGCTGCAAATTCATGATATCCAAAACGTTCTACACTGGCACAGAAATAGATAAAATCATTTTTCTCTGGGTTTAAAACTGCTTCAAGTGCTGTAATATCTGGCATTGCAATAGGTCCTGGAGGAAGCCCGAGATTTTTGTATGTATTATAAGGATGACTCATTGTTAAGTCATTATAAAAAACTCTTTTAATAACCTGCTTAAAATCATTTGAATTCTTTTTTATAGCATAAATAACGGTTGGGTCTGCTTGAAGAGGCATTCCTGCTCTCAGGCGATTCAAATACACTCCCGCAATTCTAGGTCTTTCGTCTTTTTTTACTGATTCTTTATGAACTATTGATGCCAAAATAGTTGCTTCAATTGGTGTCAGACCTTGTTTTTCAGCTTTAGCCACTCTTTCTTTATTCCAAAAATTACGGTATTCTTTGATCATTTTATCGCGGAATTTTACAGCCGTAGTATTCCAATAAACCTCATACGTATTTGGGATAAACATTGCCAAAACATTGTCTTCATTGAATCCGTTTTCTTTCAAGAAAATAGAATCTTTGAATGAAGTAAGCAACGATAAACTATCTGCTTCGATTTGAGAACCTACTCTTCCCGCTAAATCCTCAATGCGTTCTTGATTGTTGAAAGCTAGTTTTACTGCTGAATTAAGTCGCATTGTTTTTACTAAAGCATAACTATTCATTCCTTTAGTCAATAAAAAACGACCTGGAATCACATTGTCAGCATAGCCTCTTTTATTTGCAACCAAATCAAAACGATCCATGTTTTCGATGTACGGTGATAGTATTTTTTTTACATCTTCGTATTTAGAATCTGTAGGAACATAAACATAAACTTCATTCTCTGTGAATTTAGTATTCGATGAAAAAATCTGGTTCAGGATAATAAATCCGTAAATCATTAGTAATGTTATTAAAACAACGGATACTATGGTGATAATTTTTTTTAAGTTCATTTGTGGTATTTTTTTATTTTTAGGAATTAAAGTGATGCTATATTTCTTTACTTATTTGATCTTAAAACGACAACTATTCAAAAACTGAAGAAATTAAAATTTAGTATTAATTAATTGAAAAATAGCTTCGTCTTTATATTTTCCATTTACAAAAGTCCATTCTTTTTTAACGCCTATCATTTCGAACCCAAATTTAGTAAAAAGTGCTTTACTTGCTACATTTTCAGTACCAATATTTGCATATAATTGATGTAAATTTAAATTGGAAAAAGCATAGTCAATCAATAACTCCAACGCTTCGGATCCAATGTTCTGATTCCTATTTTCATTTCCTTGTATAACGATACCTACTCCTGCTCTATTATTTTTTGGATCAAAATCAAATAAATCTACTAATCCTACTGCTGGAAAATCCTGATCTTGACAAATAGCTAGTCGCAATTGCTTAGCTTCGTATATATCTTGATGAGCATTTTCTAGATATTGTTTGACTAAAAACCGACTGTAAGGAGTATTTGTATTGCTTACTTCCCAAATGCTTTGGTCATTTTCTATAGCATAAATAAACTCGAGATCATTAGGTTCTAATGCTCGAATGTAAATTTCATTGCCTTTTAATGTTTTCATTTTTGATTTTGTTTAAATCTCAATTGTTCCTTTAAAAACAAATTCTGCAGGACCTTTTAAAGTTACTTCCGTAAAAATATTATCATATCTATTAAATGAAACTATTAATTTTCCGCCTTCTACATTCAAGTTTACAGAAGAAGAATCAGTCTTTCCTAGAACATTCATTGCAATAGCAACTGCAGTAGCACCGGTTCCACAGGAAAGTGTTTCATCCTCTACCCCTCTTTCATACGTTCGTAATGAGAAGGTACTTTCGTCTATTTGCTTTACAAAATTGATATTACTTCCCGCTTGTCCATATAAATCACTATATCTTATTTGGGCTCCATTTGCTTTTATATCGTAATTTTCTAAATCATCTACTATTTGCACATGATGTGGCGAACCTGTATTCATAAACACATAATCTGGATTCACTTTTACATCAGTAACGTCTATCATTCGTAATGCAACTAATCCGTCATCACTGATAGTTGCATGATGCAAACCATCTGTTGCTATGAAAGTAGTTGTTTTTTGAATTACATTTAGTTTTTTTGCAAAAGCCACTAAACACCTTCCGCCGTTGCCGCACATAGAACTTTGATTGCCATCGGAGTTGTAATAGACCATTTTAAAATCAGATTGTGCATCATTTTCTAACAAAATTAATCCATCACCACCTATACCAAAACGCCTGTCACATAAGTGCGCAATTAACTTGATGTTTTCTTTTGGAAAAAACTCTGAACGATTATCAACCATCACAAAATCATTTCCTGTTCCTTGGTATTTATAAAATTCTAATTGCATTTTTCTTCATATTTATTGACACAAAAGTACGAACTATTAATGAAATGTTAATCATTGTTAAAGAGCGTTAAACAGCATTTTATGGAATGATTTTAGTGTTAATTTTACATATAAAATATTTTAAACGAATTTAATATGAAAAAATTCTCAACACTTTTATTGGTTTCGTTAATGAGTGGAGCTGTAACACTTGGCGCCTACAAAGTATTATTTGACACAAACGGCTATTTTTCCCAAGCCAGAAATTCAGGAATCACAACAGCCTCCAATTCTTATGGTAAAAAAATAGGATTATCAGCAGATGTACTTGATTTTACTGAGGCTGCAGAAAAAACAATTCATACCGTAGTTCACGTAAAAAACGTTTCGAGAAGAACGGTAAGTAATCCCATATTAGAGTATTTCTATGGTTATAAAGGAGGGCAGTCTCAAGAGCAAGTAGGAACTGGTTCTGGCGTAATTATTTCAGAAGATGGTTATATCGTGACTAATAATCACGTTATAAAAGGGGCATCTGAAATTGAAATCACATTAAATAATAAAAAATCCTATCAAGCAAAACTCATAGGGACCGATTCAAAAATGGATATTGCTTTATTGAAGATTGACGCTAGTGAAAAATTGCCTTATACTGTTTTTGCACATTCTGATTCAGTTAAAATTGGAGAATGGGTTTTAGCAGTAGGAAATCCTTACAATCTAACCTCAACAGTAACTGCTGGAATTGTTTCGGCGAAGGCCCGAGATTTAGATACTAGCGGAATCCAATCTTTTATACAAACGGATGCTGCGGTAAATCCTGGAAATAGCGGTGGTGCATTAGTAAACACACGTGGTGAATTGATAGGTATCAACACGATGATTTCATCCATGACAGGTTCGTACGTAGGATATTCGTTTGCAGTACCTTCAAATATTGCTCGCAAAATCATTGAAGATCTTATGGAATTTGGTAATGTGCAGCGTGGCATCTTAGGTGTTGAAGGAGGCGAACTCAATGGAAATGCCTCTAAAGAATTAGGAATTACACAAACTCAAGGATTTTATATTAATAAGGTAACTAAAAATTCTGGTGCTGAAAAATCAGGACTTCTTAAAGGTGATATTATTATTAAACTAGACGAGCAAAACATCGCTACTTTTGCTGATCTTTCAGGGTATATCAACACCAAAAGACCAAATGATGCAGTTAAAGTGACATACATTAGAGATGGAAAAACTAAAATTATTCCTGTAGTACTTAGCAAAAATGAGTTTTTTAGTACTGAGTTTAAAGGAATTGAATTAGAAAACATTGAAGCTTCGGACAAAAAGAAGTTCAAAATTGATTATGGTGTAAAAATTAAATCAATAACAAGCGAAAACTTGAAACAATATGATGCTGAATTAAGAGGAAATATTATTCTAAGTATTGATAACGTAAAGGCAACAGATATTGAAACAGTTGCCAAGATTATTAGTAAAAAGCAAGAAAATCAAACGGTACGTTTAGAAATGATTAATAAAAACGGAGAACTAATTCGTATTATAATTTAAAGTATTTTTTTTGTTTTAGATTTTATCAAAATGTTTTAGATAAAACAAGTGCTATTTAAAAGGTCTCTCTAATATTTTGGAGAGACCTTTTAAATTTATTTAATTTAAAACCTATTTTCATGAACAAAAAGGAATTTAATTGTAAAACCAAAGTAATAATTAAGATTTGATTTTTGAGTTTTAAATTTTTATAAAAAGAAGTATTAAAAACATGTCGTCATTTTTTTGCAAATAATCACCAAAATAGTTTACGAAATCGATTGAAATGGGTACTTTTGCACCAAATTTTAAAAAATACACTAACTTATTTTCATTAAATTTTCAACATGGCAACTACAACTTTATACGAAAAAGAAGTTTCTTTTCAAGCCGACAGGCGACGTGCAGGAGTAAAACTGATTAAAATCATCAGCGATTTATGGTATGATAAATCTATCGAAATGGTTTTATTTCGCAATCAATTAATAGACCGAAATGTAAGCGACATTATCAACCTTCATGGTTATGCTGCTGAATTTGTAGGAAAACCTATTTCTATCTTCGATTCTGTTAAAATTGCAAAAGCTATTTTAGAATTAGATTTACCACCTGCAAAATTAGATATTGGAAAATTAGCCTATGAATTTGCTTTGGAAGAAGACAAATATCAAGATGCTAAATATTTTGTTATTGATAAACTTAAAAATGCGAAAAACTCTGAGGAAATTCATCCAAAAGATGTTGTTTTGTATGGTTTTGGTAGAATTGGTCGTTTATTAGCCAGAGAATTAATGTCCAAAACTGGAAAAGGAAGTCAATTGCGATTGCGAGCTATCGTGACACGTGATAAAAATGATGCTACTACGCTCGAAAAGAGAGCTTCGTTATTAAGATATGATTCTATTCATGGCGATTTTGAAGGTTCGGTAACTGCTGATACCGAGAACAACGCTTTGATTATAAACGGAACTACTGTACACGTTATTACTGCAAATGCGCCAGAAGAAATTGATTATACACTTTACGGAATCGATAATGCTTTAGTTATTGATAACACAGGTGCGTTTACCACTCACGAAGCATTGAGTAGGCATTTAGTTTCAAAAGGTGCTGATAAAGTATTACTAACCGCTCCTGGAAAAGGAGTTCCTAATATTGTTCATGGTGTAAATCAAAACGAGTACAACCCAGATGAGATCGATATTTTCTCGGCTGCTTCTTGTACTACAAATGCTATCACGCCTATTTTGAAAGCAGTAGAAGATACATTAGGTGTTGTCAAAGGGCATTTGGAAACCATTCATGCCTACACTAACGATCAGAATTTAGTAGATAACATGCACAAAAAATACCGTCGTGGGAGAGCTGCGGCATTGAACATGGTTATTACTGAAACTGGTGCAGGAAGTGCTGTTGCAAAAGCATTACCATCATTAGAAGGAAAATTAACTTCTAATGCAATCCGAGTACCAGTTCCAAATGGTTCATTGGTCGTTTTGAATCTGGAAGTTTCAAAAACAACATCGGTTCAAGAAATCAATGCCATAATGAAAAAATATGCTTTGGAAGGGGAACTAGTTGAGCAAATAAAATATTCAATGAATAATGAGCTGGTATCTTCAGACATTGTGGGTACACCACAACCTGCCATTTACGACAGTAACGCAACCATTGTTTCGAAAGATGGAAACAATATCGTGTTATACATTTGGTATGACAACGAATACGGCTACAGTCATCAAGTAATTAGACTAGCAAAATACATTGCTAAAGTAAGACGTTTTACCTATTACTAACATCCTGTTTACAGGTTGCGAGTTATAAGTTGTAATTTTTAGTTTTTAGTTTTTAGTCATTAATTTTTAGATTGAAACAACAGCAACGCAACCTGAATTTAACCATAAAATCCGTCTCGTTTCATTAACGGGACGGATTTTTATTAAAAAAAAGAATAAGAATATCTTATTCAAAGATTTTCGTTTTACAATTATTCCTTAT
Source organism: uncultured Flavobacterium sp. (assembly GCA_965366105.1). Classification (GTDB taxonomy): domain Bacteria; phylum Bacteroidota; class Bacteroidia; order Flavobacteriales; family Flavobacteriaceae; genus Flavobacterium. The sequence continues at coordinate 28,161 of CBDUEE010000003.1, forward strand.
TTTTAGTCAGATAATAAATTGGAATTCCAATTAGCATTATCAAAACACCCCAACCGCTTGTGCTCGTTTTAGTATATAATAATGCCATACAAATCGCTGTGGCAATAATGATATAAAGTGCTGGTAAAAAGGGGTATCCAAAAGCTTTATAAGGCCTCTCTGCATTTGGCATTTTCTGACGAAGAATAAAAATACCTAAAATAGTCAAAATATAAAATATTAAAACGACAATTACCACGAAGTCTAACAAATCACCATATTTTCCAGTTAAACACAAAGCTGAAGCCCAGATACATTGTACCCATATTGACCAAGCTGGAACACTAGCTTTATTCAACTGTGCAGCTTTTTTAAAAAAGAGTCCATCTTGAGCCATCGTATAATACACTCTTGCACCTGCCATAATCAATCCGTTATTACATGCAAAAGTCGAAATCATAATCATTACAGCAATTATCAAAGTTCCAATAGAACCAAAAATATTTTGCGAGGCCACAACAGCAACCCTATCAGACTCCGCAGTAGCAATTCCCTGCAAAGGCACCACTGCTAAGTACATGACATTTGCCAATATATAAATGACACTGACTATCAAAGTTCCTAGGAATAAACTCAAACCTACATTGCGTTTGGGGTTCTTAATTTCTCCAGCAATAAAAGTCACTCCCTCCCATGCTACACTCGAGAATAAGGAACCTACTAAAGCAGCAGAAATAGCCGATACCAAAGTAATACCGCTAATAGGCATCCAACTTCCTGAATCTACATTAAGGGATTGTGAAGCCCAAGCATTTGTCCAATTGGCATCCCAAACTTCTGCTTTGGCAGCCATAAAGCCAAAAATAATCAAACCTGCCAAAGATAAAATTTTAATTACCGTAAGCACCGTTTGCAAAATCTTAGAATTTTTTACTCCACGACTATTAATATAACTTAACAATATAATGGTAATAATAGAAACAATTTGGGCAGCATTCAGTTTGAAACTTCCCAGCTCATAGAGAATATTTTTATCGCTTAAAGGAGCATATAAATAAGCCGAAAATTTAGCGAAAGCTACGCCCACAGCAGCAATCGTTCCCGTTTGTATTACTGCAAAAAAGCTCCATCCGTATAAAAAGCCTACTAGTTTTCCGTATGCTTCTTTAATATACACATATTGTCCACCAGCTTTAGGAAACATCGCGCTCAGCTCACCATAACTAACCGCTGCAATAACAGTAATAACACCAGTAAGAACCCACATTGCAATTAACCAGCCTGCTGAACCTAATTGGCGTACCATATCCGAGCTTACAATAAAAATTCCCGAACCAATCATCGAGCCTACAACTAGCATCGTTCCATCTAGTAATCCTAATTCTCTTTTAAAATCTTCTGGTTTATGTTCTTCCATATTATAGTTTTAGGTTTTGGTTTGGATAAAGATATACTTTTTTTAAAATTTAAAATATAATCTCATTAAATCCATGCACAATAAAAAACTAATTTATAATTATAAACAACCAGCAACTACTAAATTAGAATAGAAACACTTTAAAATAAAGAAGACGCCTCTGGTCCTAAAAGGAAAAGATAGCGTCTCATTTATTAAATTAAACTTTTATTTAGCTTTTGAAATATTCTGTACGGTATAAAAAAACATAAACTATTTCACTTTCACTGGTGGCAAGTCGAATGCTATAGCTTCATGTTCAAAATTATTGCGATGCGATCCATCACAAAAAGGTTTGTTTGTTGATAATCCACAGCGACAAATACCTAAAGCGGTTCTTCCCGCTAATCCATAAACATTTCCTTCACTATCTGTTATTTCAAAATCACCTTCGATTTTTATTGACCCATTACGATTAATAGTAAGTTTTGTTTTGCTCATAATTTTTTTTATTTTTTTTTTAAATTCCAAAGATTGCAAATATAGGCTGATGGTTTAGTATGGTCATTATTTTTTATGCATATAAAACATAGTTTACAACAATTCTATATTAACCGAAAAAACTGTAATGAAAAAAAACCACCAAAAACATTTAATTTTGGTGGTTTTTTAAAGTTTAAAAACATTTAATCAAAAATTGAAAAATATAAGATTATAGTAATCTTTATTTTAAAAGAGCATCAAACTCCGCGTCAATAGTTGGGCTAGAAGGTCTTGGTGCATCTGCTTTCACAATTTTTCCGTTTGGATCAATCAAAATAAATCTAGGAATTCCTGTTATATTATAGTCTTTTACAAACTGAGAATTCCAGTCTTTATCAGCGAAAACCTGAACTCCACCTAATTCTTTATCACTTATTAATTTTTTCCATTTTTCAACATCTTTTATTTGATCTATAGAAAGGCTAACAAAAACAATATTTTTCTGATGATACTTTTCTTCTAATTTTTTCAAAAAAGGAATTTCGGCACGACAAGGAGCGCACCAAGTTGCCCAAACATCAATATAAACATATTTACCTCTAAAATCTTCTAGTTTAGTCTTACCTCCTTTATAGTTATCATATTCAAAAGTTGGTGAAATAGAACCATCCATTTTTTTAGTTTTCATAGCCTCTTCATGATACTTAGTCAATCCTGCCAGAGACTTTTCAATATTCATTTTTTGCAACAGTACAAAATTAGGATCTAATTTTTTGTTGTTTAAAATTAATAAATCAGCTGTTTTTTTCTTATCAATACTCTTTATAAAATTTTCTTCAGTTGAAGCTAAAAGCGCATCGTAATCATATTTTGAATCCTCTATTGCATTTTGAGCCAAAACATTATTCTCTAAAGCTCCCTTTCCGGTATATACTATTGATTCATCGAATTTTTTAGCATCCATTTTAAGATTTAAATCATATCCGTTTTTAAGAAATACTTGGGTATACTCTTTCCCGTCAAATAACATGTAAAATCCTTCTTGAACAACAAAAGAATCCTTGAAAACACCGTCTTTATCTATTGTAATTTTTTTTATTTCCTTTCCATTATTTCTATCTAGAAAACTAATGGCATCTGTATTTCTGTTAGCAATCTCAGCTTTAAAAGTCAAAGCAGTTTTGGTTTGCCCTATCACATTTGCAGCACTCATAAATGCTAATGCAATAAAAAGTAATTTTCTCATAGAGTTAAAGTTTTATTTAGTTAATCAAAAATAATTTATTAATTCGTAGCGATATTAATAATTAACAAAATATTAATTCTATGTTAATTTGTAGACTTCTGATTCACTTTACCAAAATCACATATTCTAAAATTTAACAGCAAATAAAAAAGAAACAAATTAATTTTAAAATGAGAACTTATTTTTTAGCTCAGATCACACACATTATCAGATAGTTGAAAAATGAAACATTTACTTTGAATTGTATAATTAATTTTCGCACATACTTTACCAACTTTGTAAAACATCAAAAAACAATTTTTTAAGTAAAAAAAAATAATATGAGCGTTAAAGAAAATAATTACACGATAGAAGGAATAGACAAGTTAAAGAGCTTAGTAAAAGATATAAGTATTTGTCTCTTTTGTACTAATATTAAAAATAACGATGGTTCAACAGCAAGACCGATGAGTGCAACTCATGTATGTGATAAAGGCAATATCTGGTTCTTTGACAAAAAAGATAGTGATAAGAATAAAGAGATTGCAAAAGATCCTAACGTTCAATTATATTTCGCACACCCTTCAAAAGGAAGTTATTTGGTTGTAAATGGTGAAGCATCAATAGTAACAGACCGTAAAAAAATCGAAGAGTTATGGTCGCCAGTAGTCAAAATCTGGTTTAAAGAAGGCAAAGACGATCCAAATATTTCACTAATTAAGGTTGAGCCTAAAAGTGCATATTTCTGGGACACTGATGGGAACCAAATGATCAATTTTCTAAAAATGGCTGCCTCTGTAGTTACCGGAACAAATTTAGTTAGCGGTACAGAAGGTGAGATAAAAGTATAAAAAAACGCTCCAACAATATTGGAGCGTTTCTAATTTTTTATCTTAACAGCTATTGCAAAACTCTATTTATTTGACTAAAGTTCTTTTGATAGTATTTTTCTTTTGTTGATGAAATAATAACTCCATTACTGACTGATGAGTGAATAAATTTAATTTCTCCCTCACTAACCTCGACAACCATCCCAACATGATTAATTTGGCTTCTACCATTTGTCTTAAAGAAAATCAAATCCCCTTTTTGAGCTTCTTCTGTATTGATTTTAGTTCCTACGCCTGATTGTTCACGTGATGTTCTAGGTAATTTTATATCAAAAGCACCAAATGTAGTACACATCAAACCGGAGCAATCAAATCCTGATTTTGTAGTTCCTCCAGTACGGTATCTAGAACCTATATTTTCAGAAGCACGTTCAATCAATTGGTCTAAAAAATTATTACTGAAAGTTGGGTTTATTTGATTATTGAAATCAACTTTACTACTTTGAAGAATTATAGTATTATTATCCGTATTAGCAATGGCACTGTTTTCATGAGGTAAGTTAGGGGAGCTAATATTTAATTTGTACCCTACAAGCAGTTTATTTTTAATTTCTGGATTTTGTTTTTCTAATTCCTTAACAGTAATTCCGTATTGTTTAGCAATTGCATACTTCGTTTCTTTTGGTAATACTTCTCTAATAATGAATTGCGGAATAGCATTTTGCACTGTTACAGTTTCAGCAACTATATTGGAATCTGTTTTAGACAAATCTGTTTTAAATTGTTCAACTATACTTTCTTCTAGTTTAGGTAAATCTTTCTTTTCTGATGCAATCAAAACAGTTTCAGTAACTAATATTGGATTTCCAGGTATATTTATTTTCTGACCTACTTTAAGAGACTTAACTCCTATATCTGGATTTGCCTTATCAAATTGTTTGATCGTTATTCCGTATTTTTTGGTAATAGAATATTTAGTTTCCTTTGGTAAAACTTCACAAATAAAGGTTGACGCAACTTGAGTAAGAGTTTCATTTAGACTTTGTGTTGTTAACGTTTTTTTTGCTGTTTCATCGTCTGCAGTTGCGTTTGAAGGGATATTTATCTTTTGTCCAATTTTTAAATCAGTTGAAGCAAGTTTCGGATTAATCAGATTTAATTCTTTAACCGAGATTCCGTATTGTTTTGCGATTCCGTAAAGTGTTTCTTTAGCTTGAATTACATGTTCTTTTCCAGTATAATTTTCTACAACTTGACTTGAAGTATTAATTTTTTTGGATGAAGAAGCAACAGGTATTAGAAGTGTTGAGTTTAATTTTAGAAGATTTTTAGCTTTGGGATTTAATTTTAAAATTGCACTTTGTTTTACTTCATATTTCTCTGCAATACTCGATATGGTTTCTCCTTTTACGATAGTGTGTTTTGTTATTTTTTCTTGTGAAAAAAGCACGAAGCTATTTAAAAAAACTAGTATTACAATTACTCTTAAACTCATATTCATTTATTTCAAATTACTTACCCCATGGTATTATTGTGGCGATTTCGGGATATAATTATTAAAATTCGCCAACATGAATTTCTTAAGAATTAAGAAACGTTTTACATAAAATTGCTTTATAACTTAATAGAAAATATCTATTGATTAGCGCATAAAATGTACAATTCTAGGAAATGCTAATATAGAATTATTTATCAAAAAAAGTACTATTTTGTTTCAAAATTTTTAAACATTCTTATATAATAACTACATTTTCTAGTTTTCCATCTATTTTGTAAATAATTCGACAGCGTTAAGCTATATTGTACTGTAAATTCTATTTTTAAATAGATTAACAATCATTTTACAATAAAACAGTATTTTTCAAATACAAAGGAACCAAACAAGAATTAAAAATTATTCTTCTTTATTATATAGAATAATTCGAACCATCACGTCATTATCAATTAGTAAAAAAAGAGGTAAAGCTAAAAG
>CBDUEE010000004.1:0-30694 GCA_965366105.1 uncultured Flavobacterium sp.
TTTTTTAAGGTTTTGGATTATAAAAATACTTTTTAGTGTCGAATTTTTACCTGTTACGGACTTGTTTTTATGGCAAATTATAGGTGATTTTTTTAGAATTTGTGGTATGATTTTAGGATTTCAATTTTTAGCAAAGAAAATAATCTTACACTATATCCTATTTGAAGTTTTCTCAAATTTATTTCTCTATTTTTTTAGTATATATTGCATTGAACTAATAGGAATTCAAGGAGTACTTGTGGCACAAGCAGCAGAGCATTGTTTATATTTCCTTATTTTAGTGTTTTATTTTCGTAAAATAATCTTTAAAGAATTCTCTGTTTTATAAAAAATGAAAAACAATCTACTTATTACTATTTTCATTCCAGTCTATAATGGTAGCCAATATTTGCTACAAACATTGAATTCCATTAAGCAACAAACCTATACTAATATTGAAGTACTTTTAGTGGATGATTCTTCTACAGATGGTAGTTTACAAATCATAAAAAAATTCGCTGAAGAAGATTCAAGGTTTAAGGTTTTTGTTAAAGAAAATGATGGAATGGTTGCGCATTCAATGAATTTTATAATGCCAGAAATTAGTGGGGATTATTTTTTTTATTCTTCTCAAGATGATATTTTTTCATTTGACCTAATTGAAAAAATGGTTCAGAAACAAAAAGAAACACTAGCAGATTGTATTTTGCCAGACATGGAGTTTTATTTCCAAACCAAGCAAAATAACAAGCGGATTATTGGTTACAGTGGAAATAAAACACTTGAATTAACAGGTAATGAGGCTTGTGTTGCCGCATTAAACTGGAATATACATGGCTTTGCATTGATAAAAAGTAATTTGTTGATATCAGAATTTTTTCCAGAAGATGCTTTTGATTCTGATGAATATGTAACACGAAAATTATTTTTAAAAAGTAATAAAGTAGTGTTTAGTGATGGTATTTTTTATTATCGACAAGACAATTTAAAGGCCATTACAAAAACGTTTACTAAGAAAAATTTTTACGTTTTAAATTCTTCGTTTAAACTTTATACTTTATTAAAGGAAAATAATTTTAAAGAAGAAATTGTATTTAATAGCCAGTTGAGTATACTTCAGCAGTATTTAGATATTTATTCACTCTTTGAAGCTTTTAAGTTTGAATCTGACTTTGATAAAAACGATGTTCAATTATTTTTGATTAATTTCAAAAGAAAACATCTAGTAGATTCCTTCTATTATTATAATTTTTATTATGTTATTCGACAGTTTAAGTGGAAATATCTTATATTGATTGCAGTAGTAAAAACACCTTTTTTCTTTTGGCTTTTTATGATCTATAAAAGAAGGAAATTAGATAAATCGAACTTTCTTAAAAAGTATTTATAAATGGAAAAAAAATCATTTCCACAATATAATGTTTCTCACTTTTAATTCTAAAAAAATGTATTTTAGCAATAAAATGAAATCTCTTGTTCTAAAAGCAATCGTCATTTCAAAATGAATTCTTTTTAGCATCGCTATAAATTCTTCTTTTTTACGATTTAATTTAAACGCTTTATTAAGAATTAAATAAGTAGAGTAATTGAATAGACGGGTTTTTTTGTTGTTCTTTTTAGTAAGCAAAGTATACATAGAATCTTTTAAAACTCTTTTTTGAACCAAAATTTTATCCACATAATCAAAGTTATAAATACGAGCGGCCCGAAGCCAAAAATCGTAATCTTCGTATGCTAGGTTTTCATCGAAACCATTTAATTTTTCTAATATTTCTCTTTTAATCAAAGCACTTATAGAACAAAGATTATTGTTACCATTTAGCAAACCAATATAAATGTCTCCTGTAGGCTGCGGTTTAATTCTTTTTTTATTTAAATCGGTTAAAAAATAGTCAGCGATAAAAGTTCCGTCCTCCTTCATTAATTCAGCATTTCCATAAATCAAACCTACATTTTCATAAATTGTATCTTCAAAACCTCTTAGTTGATTTGAAATGCAATCTGGTTTTAAAACATCATCTGCAGCCAAGTCAATAATATAATCTCCTTTGGCAATTTTAAAACATCGATTAAAAGTTTTCGTATTCCCTAAATTTTCTTTGTTGACTAAAAATGGAACTTCAGGATGCTGTTTCAGCCAGTTTTCAATTACATGTACTGAATTATCAGTACTATAATCGTCAGCTATAATTAGTTCTACATTGTGATGTGTCTGATTTAGTACTGATTCTAAAGCCTCAATGACAAAGGTTCCATGATTGTAACACAAACAAATAACGGTAACTAACGGCTTGCTGTGCATAAATTAGATATAAGAGTTTTATATTTGTTACGAAAATAACAATTCAGTTTTGGCAATGCAAGACAAAAAGATCAAAATCGCTCTGGTAGGATATAAATTGGCAAAAGGCGGATTAGAGCGTTCCTTCAGTGTGGTTTCGGAGTTGCTTTATCAATCAAATTACGATATCCATGTTATTGTTTTAGAAAATGAAATTGAATATTCTTATCAAGGAACTTTACTTAATTTAGGATATTATTCTAAATTTAAAAAATATTTTAAATTAAAACAGTACTTAAAAAAGAATCGCTTTGACTATGTGATTGATTTTCGACATCGTATAAATCCATGGATGGAATTGCTTTTTATTCATTATATTTTTGCTGGTTTTAAAGTTATATATACGATTCACAGTAGTAAATTAGAGGTTTACCTGACTTCTAATGCATGGGTAGCAAGACAAATATTATATAAAGCATTCAAAATTGTTGTTGTTTCTAAGACTTTAAACGAAAAAATTAAAGCAGAATATCATTTTGATAAAGGTGTTGTAATTTCTAATTCTATTGATGAGAAATCAATTGAATCAGAATGTGAGAATTCTAAGCTTCCTTTTAAATACTGCATTGTTGTGGGAAGGTTAGTTGCGTTGAAACAGTTTGATAAAATCATTTCTGCATACAGCAATTCAAATCTACCAGAAAATGAAATGCATCTAGTAATTTTGGGTGAAGGTGAAGAGAAAGAAAATTTACTTAAGCAAATCGAAAACTTAAAATTGACGAAACTCGTCCATTTATTAGGTTTTAGAAATGATGTTATTTGTTTTATTAAGAGCGCTCAGTTTTTAGTGTTAAGCAGCAAATACGAAGGATTTTCGATGGTTATTTTAGAATCATTATATGCTGGCATTCCCGTTGTTTCTTTTGATTGCGAAACGGGACCCAGTGAATTAGTTATACATGAATTTAATGGCTTATTAGTTGAAAATCAGAATTTTACAGGGCTTCAACAAGCGCTAAATAAAATGATAGAAGACCCTGTTTTTTATGATTATTGTAAAAATAATGCAAAAAAATCAGTAGGTAAGTTTTCAAATAATAAAAGTGTCGAAAATTGGTTGAATTTATTTAATAATACAATTATTTAAAATGAAAATAGAATTAATTTCGATTCCGAAAATAGAAGATAATCGAGGGAATCTATCTGTAATAGAAAACGATATTTTACCATTTGAATTGAAACGAGTGTATTATCTATATGATGTTCCGAGCGGTTCGGATCGTGGTGGACATTCGCATGTAGAACAGAAAGAATTCTTAATTGCTTTAAGCGGTAGTTTTGACGTTATTTTAAACGATGGTAAGGAACAGATAACGGTTTGTTTAAATAAACCTTATGAAGGTTTGTTAATTCATGAAGGAATTTGGCGGGAGCTCAATAATTTTTCGTCTGGAAGTGTTTGCCTAGTTATTGCTTCGGCTGTTTTTGATGAAGATGATTATATTAGAGATTTTGAAGCGTTTTTAAAGTTTAAAAAAGACTAGTATTTATTATTCAAGACAGTATTGTATAATTTTTCAAGTTGTTTGAAATGCTTTTCAAACGAAAATGCTTTTACATATTTACTTGCATTTTCTTCCAGCTGTTTTTTATATTCTTCATCTACTAATAGTTTTTCAATTGATTCTGTTAGTTTTAATACATTTCCATACGGAAAAACTAAACCACTTTTACTACTAATTATTTCATTTTTAATTCCTAGAAGATCACTAATGATAACGGTTTTATTGAATGCAAAACTTTCTAAGATCACGTTGCCATAGGATTCTAAAAATTCACTAGGAACTATAATAAATTTTGCAGAAGCATAAATATTTTCTAATTCATGTCGATTTTTATTCCCTAAAAAATGGACGTTTTTAATGTTTTTATTGCTGACAAATACTCCTAATTCTGATTTAATACTCCCTGAACCCACTATTTTTAGTTGTTCGTTTGGATGGTTTTCAAGAATTTTTTGAAAAGCTTTTAATAAAGTCGTAACTCCTTTTCCCGGTTCTAATCTGCCAACAAAAAGTAAATAACTAGATTCATGTTGGTTTAAAAACGGATTCTCAATCAATACCGGATTCGGTAATGTTTCTCCTTTAGCTTTAAATTTCTTTCCAATTAGCTTTGTTAGGTTTTCTGAAGGCGTAAGAAAATAATCAATATTTTTATTGATGATTTTCTTGTGAATACTTTGTTTTAAATACAGCAAACTGTCAAAAACTATATTTCTTTTGGGATGATGATTGAATATGCAATCGAGAAAGCTGTTATGTTCCTGCAACACATTTCCCTTATTATTTATCATACAGGTTTTAGGACATACGTAATAGTAATCCCGAAATGATTGGATAATTGGAATTGATTTACTTTTAGCATAACTCATAAAATGAGGCGTTACAGTGGCGCCAATACTAAAACAATGAATAAGATCTGGCTTGAATACGTCGATTTCTTTTATAATAGCTTGTGTTGATTGCGCATTATAAAATTTTTGATGCAGGTTTGTTTTTGTTTCCGCAACTCCAAACCATTTAAAAGTAATTTGTGTGTCATTTTCTTCTGCGTAAGAGACCAAAGCTTGTAGATAATTTTCTACACCGCCAAGAGTATTATTTAGAAAATTATTGATTAGTAAAACTTTCATATTCTACCATTATTCGTTTGAGCATGTTTGCAAAAATAACCCAATCGGTATAGATCGAATAAAAATAAGGAAGGTCTTCCAGACAGCAAGTTCTTTTCTATAAATTTTTCAAAACTTTCGAAAATAAAAATAATTAAAGTAGTTAAATGAAGTTTTTTCACGACTTGAAAAGTACTTAACAGCTTTGAATCAGAAGCTTGCAAAACATTTTTATGAGATAATTTAATCAAATTTAAAACTGCTATTTTTGATTTTTCAATAAAAACACTGGATTGCTCTTCATTTTGATGAATACAAGGATTGTCAATTTGCTGAATGATAACATTGTTTTCTTTCAGTTTTTTCAAAAAGACTAAATCTTCAAATCCATAAGTTGTTATAGAGGAGTCAAATGGATTAATTAAAAAAAGCTTTTTCTGTATTAATAAATTCCAGCTAAAAACGATGTCATTTGGGTTTTTAATACGGTATCCTAAATCTTTAGATTCTCTAGAATGACCATAAATCCATCGCAGTACTGCATTTTTTGGAGGTTTGAGATCATCATAAATTACTCCACCAAATACTGCTTGTGCTTCTTGCTGAATTCTTTCAATATAAAACTCGATGTAGTTTTTCTTGAAAGGAAACGCATCGGCCTCTAGAATTAGAACATAATCAAATTTTGAAAACCCTACTAAATTATTAATATTGGAAGCTCTGCCAATGTTTTTTTTGTTGATCAAATAACGACAATGATCTAAATCATTGATTTGGTTATTTTCAACACAATTTATGCTTGAACCATCGTCCTGACACAAAATCTCAAAATCAATTCCACACGCAACACATTGTCTGTTTAATTCCTTTACTAGGGGATAAACATTATAATTGTAAATAGGAATAAGAATGGAGAGCATTACGCTGTTCTTTGCTGAACTACTTCAAAGATTTTAGAGTCTTCACATTTCAATGTTTTAGAAGGAAATTTCATTAATAGCGCATAATCATGCGTTGCCATAATGATAGTTTTTCCGTTAGCATTTATTTTTTTTAATACTTCTAACACTTCAACACTCGTTTGTGGATCTAAGTTTCCCGTAGGTTCATCAGCAAGAATTAATTCGGGATCATTAAGTAGCGCTCGTGCAATTGCCACCCGTTGTTGCTCACCTCCCGATAGTTGATGAGGCATTTTTTTGCCAAAATTACCCATTCCCACTTTGTTTAAAACTTCATCAATTTTGTTTTGCATGTCTTCGCTGTCTTTCCAGCCAGTTGCTTTAAGCACAAATAACATGTTGTCATTGACAGTACGATCTGGAAGCAGTTTAAAATCTTGAAATACAATACCAATCTTTCTTCTCAAAAACGGAATGTCGTTTTCTTTTAAAGTTGCCAAATCAAATCCTACAACACTTCCTTCTCCTTCAGTCAATGCTAAATCAGCATATAAAGTTTTCATTAAGCTACTTTTTCCAGATCCTGTTTTTCCAATGATGTAAAGGAATTCCCCATGATTTACCTCCAAGTTTATCTCTGTTAAAATAGATTTGGCTTCTTGATATATGGTTACATTTTTTAAAGACAGTACGGATTGTGACATAATTTGCTTTTGTTTATGGGGTAAAAGTAATAAGATAACGGTTCTATTCAAAATAAATTCTATTGTATTAGATAGAATTACAAAAATTAAAAATTATATAGTAAAGTCAGGATCTTTGATCTTAAGAATACTATACTTAAATAAGATGAAATCTAAACTGTAAAATAAGTTTTCATAATAAAAGTCAATTTTGATTCGTTATAGAGTTTGGAATACAATATATTTGAAATATTAAAATAAAATCACAATGCGTAAATTTTCCTGGAGATACTTCTATTCTTTCTTTATCATAACGGCTGCGATTACGGCACAAAAATCGACCATTTATACACACGAATCAAAAGACTTTAATAAAGCAGTTTCTTTATTTAAAGGACAGCAATATGCGTCGGCACAACTAATTTTTAATAAAGTAAAAGAGACTGCTACAACTGAAGAATTGAAATCAGATTGTACTTATTATGCGGCTAATTGTGCCATTCGAACCAATCAATCCAATGCGGATGAATTAATGGAACAATTTGTGTCAGATTATCCTACCAGCGTAAAGCAAAATCAAGCATATATAGAAGTGGCACATTATCATTTTAATCAGGGCAATTATCCGCAAGCATTACAATGGTTTGATAAAGTGGACGAAAGTAGTTTGAGTAGAAATGATCAAGATCAGTTCAACTTTCAAAAAGGGTATAGTTTTTTTAATGCCAAAAAGAAAAAAGAAGCAACAGTTTACTTAAATAAAGTGGTCAACTCATCTGAATATGGTTCTCAGGCCAAATATTATTTAGGATTCATGGCGTATGAAGGTGACGATTACAAACAAGCAACAAAGTATTTTGACGAAGTTTCAGGTGAAGAAAAATACAAAGAAAAGCTTTCGTATTATCAAGCAGATATGAATTTTAAGTTAGGGAATTTTCAAAAAGCAATAGATTTAGGTCAGAAAGCAATGGCCAAATCGAATCCTTTGGAAAAATCTGAACTGAATAAAATTATTGGTGAAAGTTATTTTAATCTAAAAAAATATGATACGGCAATTCCTTTTTTAGTAAATTATAAAGGGAAAAAAGGAAAGTGGAATAATACGGATTATTACCAATTAGGGTATGCTTATTACCAGCAAAAAGACTACGAAAATGCAATTTCTCAGTTTAATAAAATAATTGGTGGGAAAGATTTTGTGGCACAAAACGCCTATTATCATTTAGGAGAAAGTTATCTAAATACCAATAAAAAGCAACAAGCATTAAACGCATTTAAAAATGCTTCGGAAATGGATTTTGATTTAGCTATACAAGAAGATGCTAGTTTGAATTATGCTAAATTAAGTTACGAATTAGGGAATTCCTATCAAAGCGTACCATCAGTTTTACAAGCATTCTTAAACAAATACCCTAATAACGCAAATCGCCAAGAGATTGAAAAATTAGTGATTGATTCTTATATTTCTTCAAAAAATTATAAGGAAGCTTTAGTGTTGTTAGAAAAAAATAAATCTGCTGAAAACAAATCTGCCTATCAGAAAGTGTTGTTTTATAGAGGATTAGAATTATATACAGACGCTGAATATTCCGATGCGCTAAAAATGTTCACAAAAGCTTCAATAGAACAAAAAGATGCTGTTTATACCGCTAGAGCTACTTTTTGGAAAGGAGAAACGGAATATGTTCTTACTGATTTCAAAGAGGCTTTGTTGAGTTATAAGCAGTTCGCTGGCTCAAATCAAGCATCAAAAACAGAAGAATATAAAAATTACAATTATAATATTGCCTATTCTTATTTCAAGTTAAAGGAATACGATCAGGCAGGTAATTATTTCCAAAGTCAAATAGAAAAAGCTCCTACTGATAAAGTGAGGTTGAATGATTCCTATTTGCGATTAGCAGATTGTCGTTTTGTATCTTCAAAATACAGTCAAGCGATGGATGCGTATAATAAAGTAATTGAGTCTAAAAGTATTGATGCAGATTATGCTTATTTTCAAAAAGCAATTTCTTATGGATTTATGGCTAAAAACGATAAAAAAATAGAAGAATTAAATGCTTTTATTCAGATCTATCCAAAATCTGAATACAAAGACGATGCCCTTTTTGAATTGGCAAATACCTATGTTGCAGAGAATAAAGATGATTTAGCAATAAAGACTTATGAGCGTTTGAATGTTGAATTTAAAAAAGGTTCTTTCACCTCAAGAGCTATTTTACGTCAAGGATTAGTATATTATAACACTGATAAAAACGAACAAGCATTATTGAAATTTAAAAAAGTTGCAGCAGATTTCCCTCGAACTCCAGAAGCCATAGAAGCTGTGGCAACGGCACGTTTAATTTATGTAGATAGTGGTAAAGTAGATGAATATGCGAGTTGGGTGCGAACACTAGATTTTGTGGCTGTAACCGATGCAGAACTGGATAATGATACGTATGAAGCAGCTGAAAAACAGTTTCAACAGAATAATGCAAAACAAGCCATTGCAGGTTTTACCAGCTATATCGGCAAATTTCCTCGTGGTCTACATGCTTTAAAAGCTAATTATTTCCTTGCTCAGTCCTATTTTGCTGAAGGATCGGAAAGTAAATCTATACCTAATTATGAATATGTTATTGCACAATCTAGAAGTGAATTCACCGAACAATCTCTATCAAGATTAGCTCAAGTTTTTCTAAAAAATAAACAAACAGAGAAAGCTATTCCTATTCTATTGCGTTTAGAAAATGAAGCTGATGTAGTACAGAATAAAACCTATGCACAATCTAATTTGATGAAATCGTACTATGACAACAAGGATTATCCAAATTCAGTTCTGTATGCTGAGAAAGTGCTAATGAATCCTAAAACTGATGATAAAGTAAAAAGTGATGCTCAAATTATCATAGCACGAGCAGCAATTGAAAGTGGTGATGAAGCAAAGGCAAAAGTGGCTTATGCTAAATTAATGACTATTGCCAAAGGAGAGCTAGCTGCAGAAGCATTGTATTATGATGCTTATTTTAAATATAAAGAAGGCAATTTTGATGCGTCTAATGCGGTAGTTCAAAAACTAGCCAAGAATTATTCTAGTTATAAATTTTTTGGAGCCAAAGGATTAGTGCTAATGGCTAAAAACTTCTACGGTTTAAAAGATAGTTTTCAAGCCACATATATTTTAGAAAATGTAATTAAAAATTTCACAGATTTTCCAGAAGTGGTTTCTGATGCAAAAACAACATTAGAGAAAATAAAAATGGAAGAATCTAAGACAAATTCATCGATAGTGAAGTAATTTTCTGAACAGGAAGCTTTTGAAATAGGAATTCAATATTTATATAATTGAATTCAAAATAATCATATAATGACAATACCTTTTTACATAGTTGATGTTTTTGCAGAAGAAAAATACAAAGGGAACCAGCTGGCTGTTTTCTTAGACGCCGAGAATTTAAGTGATGCTCAGATGCTTCAAATTGCACGTGAAACTAATTTTGCAGAGAGTACTTTTATTACTGCCGTAGGAGTTCAAAGCGGAATAGTAACGATTAGGATTTTTACGCCACAACAAGAGATGCAGTTTGCCGGGCATCCTATAATAGGAACTTCCTGGTTGCTAATGAATAAAATATTAGAAAATCGACCGCAAGAAATCACTATTTTAGTTCCTGTTGGTCCTATTCCAGTACGTCAAGAAGGGGATTTGGTTTGGTTGCAGGCCGCACAACCAGAATTTTTAAGTACTTACTCCCCATCAGATTTTCTGTCGTTTACTAATATGACTTTAACTGATTTAAGTACGGAATTTCCTATTCAAGAAGTTACAACGGGAAGTGCCTTTGTGATTGTCCCTGTTAAAAGCGTAAAAGCATTAAAAGATTTAGTTCTTGATCAGGTTAAAATGGATAATTGGTTGCGCAATAATTGCAACTCAGCACACCGAGCTTTTTACTTTTTTTGTTTAGAAGAAGACAAAATTACGACTAGAATGCTTTGCATTGAGAATGGACAACTTATAGAAGATGCAGCAACAGGAAGTGCTAGTTCTTGTTTGCAAGCTTTTCTTTTAAAATATCATAAACCTGAAATAAATATGATAAATTATCAAGGGGATTTTATTAATCGACCTTCACAAATTTATTTTGATGGTAGACAAATAGATAATCAGTATGATATTAAAATTGGCGGTAAGACGAGATTCATAGCAACGGGAGATTGGGAAGTTTAAAATATAGTATAAAATTATACTTAAAAAACAAAAAATAAAAGATGGCATTTAAAGATTTGAAAATTAAAATGGTGCAAAGCAATAAATCAAAATTTCCAGGGACTTGCTTTTTAAGTAGAGTTGGATTAGGGATTTTATTTTTATTGATTTCCCAGATTTCGATTGCACAAAAAAAAGAGCAAATTGGAAACGAAACGGTAAATGTTGTAAAACCATATACTCCAAAGATTTCGGATGCATCCAAAGTAAAGGAAGTTGCTGATTTAGATGATGAGGTTAATACTAAAAAAGAAAGTGTAAAATACACTATTTTTTCTTTCCCAGTTGCT
Organism: uncultured Flavobacterium sp.; assembly: GCA_965366105.1. Classification (GTDB taxonomy): domain Bacteria; phylum Bacteroidota; class Bacteroidia; order Flavobacteriales; family Flavobacteriaceae; genus Flavobacterium. The sequence continues at coordinate 11,068 of CBDUEE010000004.1, forward strand.
TCCACTTTTACTCCTTCTAAAGGGAAAGCCGAAGGAGTTGAGAAAGAAAAGCAAGCTCATTTATTTAAAAACTACGCTACTTTGGGAATTGGGAATTACGGAACTTTTTTAGGAGAATTATTCGTAAATCATGATCTTAATAGTACAGATTATGTTGGCGGAATGTTTCGACACCACTCTTCGCAAGGAGGTATAAAAGAGGTAGTGCTAGACGATAAATTTTATGATACTTCGCTTGATCTGATGTATGGTTCTAATCAGAAAAATGTTTCTTGGAATTTAGATTTAGGTCTTCAGAACCAGATCTATAATTGGTACGGATTGCCGGATAATTTTGGTAGTGCATTATCTGCTCAAGATAGAAGGGATTTAGTACATAGTATACAACCAAGACAGTCCTACAGCACAATATCTTTAGGTGGAAATATTGCTTTTAGTGAAAGTATATTAAATAAAATGAGTCTGAAATTCAATCATTTTACAGATATTTTTAATTCGTCTGAAAACGGGTTTTATGTAAAACCAACAGTAGCATTTGATGTTCTGGATAGTGCCGTAAAAACAGATTTAATTGTAGATTATGTAGCGGGAAATTTCGAGAAGAATTACATGAATAATACTCAGCCTTTAAAATACGGTTATACAAATTTAGGTGTTTCACCTAGTTTTGTGATGAATAAAGAGGATTGGACACTGAATATTGGTGCCGCTATTTTCTACAGTTTAGACAATGTAAACAGTAATAATAAGTTGTTTATTTATCCAAAATTTAATGCTTCTTATAAAGTAGTTGGAGATTTGATGATTTTTTATGCCGGAGCCGAAGGAGATTTAAAACAAAATTCCTATCAGGGCTTTGTAGATATGAATTCCTTTTTGTCACCAACATTAAATATTGCACCAACGGATAAACAGTATGATATTTTTGCAGGTCTAAAAGGGAAATTAACTAATAATGTGAGTTATAACGTAAAAGGTTCTTATGTAAATGAAAGAAATAAAGCATTGTTTAAAAGCAATAGCTATAATGAAAACATAGGAAACGAGGATTATGCTTTTGGGAATTCAATGCAAGTGGTTTATGATGACATGAGAACATTAAATTTCTATGGAGAACTAAAAGCAGATTTTTCTGAAAATATTACTTTTGGCATCAATGGTAGTTTTAGTAGCTTTACCACTGATTTTCAAAGTGAAGCGTGGAATTTACCTGCTGTAAAAATAAATTCAAATGTTGATTTTAATATTACTAAAAAGTGGTTTGCTGGTGCAAATGTTTTTTACGTAGGCGAGAGAAAAGATTTGAAATGGAATACAAGCATGAATTTAATTGATTTAAGTCCAATTACTTTGAAATCTTATTTTGATGTTAATGCAAGTCTTGGATATAATTATAGCGAGCGTCTAACAGGATTTATTAGAGCTAATAATATTACCAATAATGGATACCAAAAATGGTTGAATTATCCTGTTCAAGGTTTTCAAATAATTCTGGGTGCAAACTATAAATTCGATTTTTAAGGTTTTTTTTTCAAGAAGGATTTAGATTCTATACATTTTCTTAGTGCCAAAACGGCAACAAAAAATTATGACTTTCAAACAAAAAATACATACCTACTATCTGCAATTAGTTCAAGACAAAATTGATGTCTTCAAGGATATGATTGCGGCATTGACCGAGGATTCTAAAAACGATGCCAAAGGTTCAGCAGGAGATAAGCACGAAACGGCTTTGTCTATGATGCACATCGAACAAGAAAAACTCAATCGTAAATTGAGGGAAGTGATGGATCAAAAAATAATTCTGGATAAAATTGATTCAACTTCAGTTGCTGCAACTATTATCGTGGGAAGTTTAGTAAAGGCAAATGGTATTTTTTTGTACTTAAGTGTGGCGCTTCCAAAAATTAATATCGAAGGAATTAATGTAATTGCTTTGTCACCTCAATCTCCATTAGGAACTCATTTGATGGGGAATAAGGTTGGTTTTCAGTTTGAAATAAATACTACAAAATATACTATAGAAGAAATTGAATAATCTAATTTTTTTGTAACAATTAAATTTTATATCCATGAAAAAAATTACGCTACTGATTGCTTTATTTTTATTGATTTCTTGTAGTCAAAACAACAAAATCTCTGTTGATACTATTATAACAGATGCTACTATTTATACCGTAAATAAAAAATTTGGTACAGCATCGGCAATGGCAATTCTCGAGGGTAAAATTGTAGCAATTGGAACCAATGAAGAAATTAAAAATGGCTATGATTCTAAAAACACAATAGACGGTAAAGGAAAGTTTATTTATCCAGGACTTATTGATGCCCATTGTCATTTTTATGGGTATGGATTAAATTTACAAGAAGTAGACTTGCGCGGGACAAACAGCATGAAGGAAGTTATAGAGCGTGTAAAAGCTTTTCAGAAAGAGAAAAACCCTGATTTTATTGTGGGAAATGGATGGGATCAAAACGATTGGAAAGTAAAAAAATATCCTTCAAAAGAAGATTTAGATGCTGCGTTTCCAAATATCCCTGTGGTTTTAAATAGGATAGACGGGCATGCCATGATTGTAAATAGCAAAGCTTTATCGCTAGCTGGAATTACTAGTAAAACCATTGCCACTGGAGGACAAATAGAAGTGGCAAATGGGCAACCTACAGGGATTTTAATTGATAATCCAATGCGCCTAATCGGTGCGATTATTCCGCAACCAAGTCGAAAGACACAAATCGCAGCATTAATAGATGCAGAAAAAACGATGTTTAGTTATGGACTAACAACCGTAAATGATGCAGGATTATCTCCAGATGTAATTCAATTGATTGATAGTTTACAAAAAGCAAAAGTCTTAAGCATAAATGTATATGCAATGATTTCTGCCAATCAGAAAAATATGGATTTATATCTAAAAAAAGGAATTTATAAAACCGACGCTTTAAATGTGCGTTCTTTCAAACTTTTTGGTGATGGTGCTTTAGGTTCTCGAGGTGCTTGCATGCACAAAGAATATTCAGATATGCCTAAGCAGCATGGTGCTTTGCGTTCCTCTCCTGAAGAATTAAAATCAATAGCACAGCAAATTGCTGCATCCGACTTTCAATTAAACTCACACGCAATTGGAGATTCAGCAAATACGGTTTTGTTAAAAATATATAAAGAAGTTTTGACTGGTAAAAAAGACCGAAGATGGAAAATTGAACATGCGCAAGTAATAAGAGAGCAAGATTTTGACTATTTCAAATTAGGGATCATTCCTTCGGTGCAACCTACACATGCCACATCTGATATGTATTGGGCTGGAGAAAGATTAGGAAAAGAGAGATTAAAAAATTCTTATGCTTATAAAAAGTTACTTCAAAAAGCAGGAATTGTAGCCCTAGGAACTGATTTCCCAATAGAAGAAGTAAATCCTATGCTGACTTTTCATGCTGCTGTTGCGAGAAAAGACAGTAAGAATTATCCAAAAGGTGGATTCCAAATGGAAAATGCTTTAAGTAGAGAAGAAACTTTGAGAGGAATGACGATTTGGGCTGCCTATTCTAATTTTGAAGAAAAAGAAAAAGGAAGTCTTGAAGTAGGAAAATGGGCTGATTTGGTATTTTTTGATCAGGATTTAATGAAAATTAAGGAAGAAGAAATTGTTAAGTTAGTTCCATCGGCAGCCTATTTAAAAGGAGTTAAAGTAAAATAACGAATTTTAAAAAATGATAATTTATAATTTTTAAAGGTATTTACAAAGGTTTTAATTTACATATATTGCGTTAATTGATGTTTTTGGTTTTAATTTATAACTAAAATAGGTGTTTGAGTTTTGTAATTGTAACTGTAATCGCATCTTTGCCTTATCAAAATAAATAAAACATTTAAAAAAATATAGTTATGTGCGGAATAGTATGTGCCTTTGATCTAAAACAAAATGCTGAAACTTTAAGACCACAAGTCTTAGAGATGTCTAAAATTATTCGCCACCGTGGACCAGATTGGAGTGGAATTTTTAGCAATGATAAAGCTATTTTATCTCATGAGCGATTGGCTATTGTAGATCCAGCTTCTGGCAAACAACCTTTGTTTAGCGAAGACGGGAAATTAGTTTTGGCTGCTAATGGTGAAATTTACAACCATAGAGAATTGCGCAAACAGTTTGAAGGGAAATACAATTTTCAAACCGAAAGTGATTGCGAAGTTATCTTGGCACTTTACAAAGAAAAAGGGCCTCATTTTATAGATGAGATGAATGGGATCTTCGGATTTGCAATTTATGATGTTGATAAAGATGAGTACTTTGTAGCCCGAGATCACATGGGAATTATTCCTTTGTATATTGGATGGGATCAACATGGAACTTTTTATGTAGCTTCTGAGTTGAAAGCATTGGAAGGTTATTGTACTAAAATAGAATTGTTTCCTCCAGGACATTATATGACAAGCAAAGATGGAGAATTTGTACAATGGTACAAAAGAGACTGGACAGATTATGATGCCGTAAAAGATAACGAAACTAATATTGCAGATATAAAAGTAGCACTTGAGGCTGCTGTTCATAGACAATTAATGAGTGATGTACCTTATGGTGTGTTACTTTCAGGAGGTTTAGATTCGTCTATTACTTCGGCTGTTGCCAAAAAATATGCTCAAAAACGAATTGAATCAGGTGATGTTGCCGATGCTTGGTATCCTCAATTACACTCTTTCTCTGTAGGACTTGATGGTTCGCCAGATTTAGCAGCAGCTCGAATTGTTGCTGATCATATCGGGACTATTCATCACGAAATTAAATTTACGATTCAAGAAGGTCTAGACGCTATTCGTGATGTAATTTATAATTTAGAGACGTATGATGTAACGACTGTTAGAGCATCAACGCCTATGTGGTTGATGGCGAGAGTTATTAAATCAATGGGAATAAAAATGGTGCTTTCGGGCGAAGGTGCAGATGAGTTGTTTGGAGGTTATCTTTATTTCCATAAAGCGCCAAATGCACGAGAGTTTCATGAAGAGAACGTTCGAAAATTAAGTAAACTGCACATGTACGATTGTTTGCGTGCGAACAAAAGTTTAGCAGCATGGGGAATTGAAGGTCGTGTTCCATTCTTAGATAAAGAGTTTATGGATGTAGCGATGCGTATCAATCCTCAAGATAAAATGATCAACAAAGAACATCCAATGGAAAAATGGGTAGTTCGTAAGGCTTTTGAAGATATGTTGCCGCCAAGTGTAGCATGGAGACAAAAAGAGCAATTTAGCGATGGAGTAGGTTACAGTTGGATTGACACTTTGAAAGAAGTAGTTGCCAAAGAAGTTTCGGATGAGCAATTAGCCAATGCGAAATATAAATTCCCATTACAAACACCAACATCTAAAGAAGAATATTATTATCGTTCTATTTTTACAGAACATTTTCCAAGTGATGCAGCAGCTTTATGTGTTCCGCAAGAAGCAAGTGTGGCTTGCAGTACAAAAATTGCTTTAGAATGGGATGAAGCTTTCAAAAATATGAATGATCCATCAGGTAGAGCGGTTGCTAGTGTACATGATGATGCGTATGTAAAGGCATAAAATAATTTAAAAATATTTTAATTATAAAACGCTCTCATTTTTGAGAGCGTTTTTCGTTTGTAGAACTGCTTGCATGAAAAATTTGGCTCAATCACTTTATTTATAGAAGACTAGGATGGTTAATTGATTAATTTAAATAAATTATATTCTTGGATTTCAATTTATTAATAAATCACTATTTTTTATTACAATTTGTAACTAAAATTAAATTTTGTGTTTTCTTGTTGTAGTTGTTCCTTCATATTTGTATCTTTATAAGAAGCGTGGATGTTTAAAAGTATATACTTATGTGTGGAATATTAGCTATTATTGGAAAGGGAAAAGACGGACAAGTAGTGAAAGAGCTTTCAAAGCGAATGTCACATCGTGGACCAGATGAAAGCGATTTACATATAACAGAAAACGGACATATATTAAGCCATGAGCGTTTATCAATAATTGATTTACATTCGGGTAAACAGCCAATAAAGGGTAGTGTAACTGCCTATATGGTTCACAATGGAGAAATTTATAATCATCAGGAATTGAGAGATGGTATTTTGAAAAATCATACTTTCAGAACCAAATCAGATTCGGAAGTTATTGTTCATTTGTATGAGGAATTTGGCTATGATTTTTGCAATATTCTTGATGGAGATTGGGCTTTTGTGGTGGTAGATGGAAATGATTTTATGGCAGGTAGAGATCCAATGGGTGTAAAACCTTTGTATTATGGATTAGATGAAAGAGGAAGAATTTACTTTTCTTCAGAAATGAAATCGATCGCAGATCAGTGTAAAACTTTTTCTACTTTTCCACCAGGACATTATTACACTCCAAAAACAGGCTTTGTAAAATACTACAAACCGGAATACGAAGATCACTTAAAAGCAGATCAAGAATTAGATTTGGATTTAATTAGAGAAACCCTAACTGAGTCAACTCGTAAACGGTTGATGAGCGATGTTCCTATTGGAGTTTTACTTTCAGGAGGATTAGATTCGTCATTGACTTCTGCAATTGCTTCTCGATTATTGGCGGAAAACGGTAAAAAATTACATTCATTTTCTATAGGATTAGATGCTGATGCTCCTGATGCAAAAGCAGCCAAACAAGTCGCTGATTTTTTAGGTACAGAACATCATGAAATTTATTTTACTGTTGAACAAGGAATTGAAATATTAGATAAATTAATTTGGCATCTAGAAACGTATGATGTAACATCGATAAGAGCAAGTACACCTATGTATTTTTTATCGAAAGCAATAACGGATTTAGGAGTTAAAGTGGTACTTTCTGGCGAAGGAGCGGATGAAATTTTTGGTGGCTATTTGTATTTTAGAAATGCACCATCAGCAGTAGAATTTCAAAAAGAAACTATAGAGAGAGTTCAGAAATTATTTACTGCCGATTTATTAAGGGCGGACAAATCGACAATGGCTCATGGTCTAGAAGCCAGAGTGCCGTTTTTAGACAAAGCATTCTTAGATTTGGCTATTCGTATCAAAGCAGAGGAAAAAATGCCTAAAACATACAATGGTAAAGAAAAATACATTTTAAGAAAAGCATTTGATACACCAAATGATCCTTATTTGCCAGATGAGGTGTTGTGGAGACAAAAAGAGCAGTTTTCTGATGGGGTGGGGTATAATTGGATTGATCAATTGATAGAATACTGTTCCACTCAAGTTACGGATGAACAATTAGAGGGAGCTTCAGTTGAGTTTTTATACAATGCGCCAACAACCAAAGAAGCTTATTTTTACAGATCGATTTTTAATAAATATTACCCCCAAGTAAGTGCCGCTCAAACGGTTAGAAAATGGATTCCTAAATGGCAAGAAAACCAAGATCCAAGCGGAAGAGCAAATTCGGCTCACCTAAAAGCAGATACCGAAATAGCTAAAGCAACTGCTGTGATTTAAAATAATAATTTGAATTAGTGTGAATGAAGAGCGCTCTCAATTTTGAGAGCGTTTTTTTTGTGATAATATCAACAAATGTTAATAACTTAAGGGCTTTAAAAGGGATTTTAACGATTATCTAATTTGTGTTTTTATATATTTGCGTGTTAGACAAAAATTACATTTTTTTACAATATAAATATGAGCGAAGAAATCAAGAAGGACAGTTATTCAGCAGATAGTATTCAGGCATTAGAGGGAATGGAGCATGTTAGAATGCGTCCGTCGATGTATATTGGAGATGTAGGTGTTCGAGGTCTGCATCATTTAGTTTATGAAGTAGTTGATAACTCTATCGATGAGGCGATGGGTGGCCATTGTGATACAATAATTGTTGATATTAATGAGGACGGATCTATCACTGTAGAAGATAATGGACGTGGTATCCCAGTTGGAATTCATAAAAAAGAAGGTGTTTCAGCATTGGAAGTTGTAATGACTAAAATTGGTGCTGGAGGAAAATTTGATAAAGACTCTTATAAAGTTTCTGGAGGACTTCACGGTGTTGGGGTTTCTGTTGTAAATGCTTTGTCAAAACATCTACGTGCTACGGTTTATAGTTCTGATGGAAAAGTCTACGAACAAGAATACGAAAAAGGAAAAGCGCTGTATCCAGTAAAACAAATTGGGGATGCTAATAAAAGAGGAACGGTTGTAACTTTTTATCCTGATCCTACCATATTTACACAGACAGTTGAGTATTCTTATGATACTTTGTCTGCTCGTATGCGTGAATTGTCATACCTAAATAAAGGTATTACAATCACTTTTACAGATAGAAGAGAAGTAGATAAAGACGGAAATTTCGTTTCAGAAATATTTCATTCTGACGAAGGTTTAAAAGAATATATTAGATATTTAGATGGAAATCGGGAGCCAATTATTGCGCACGTAATTTCTATGGATAATGATAAAGGAGAAATTCCGGTGGAGGTTGCGTTAATTTACAACACCAGTTATACCGAAAATATTTTCTCTTATGTGAATAATATAAATACACACGAAGGAGGAACGCACTTGCAAGGTTTTAGAACTGGTCTTACGAGATCATTGAAGAAATATGCAGACGCTTCTGGAATGTTAGATAAATTGAAATTTGATATTTCAGGAGATGATTTCCGTGAGGGGTTAACTGCTATCATATCAGTAAAAGTTCAAGAACCACAATTTGAGGGACAAACTAAAACCAAACTAGGAAATAGAGAAGTAGTTTCTCCAGTTTCACAAGCCGTTGGTGATATGATTGAAGCGTATTTGGAAGAAAATCCAAATGATGCTAGAATTATTGTTCAAAAAGTAATTCTTGCAGCACAAGCGCGTCACGCAGCTAAGAAAGCTCGTGAAATGGTTCAGCGCAAAACCGTAATGGGTGGCGGTGGTTTGCCAGGGAAATTATCAGATTGTTCAGAGCAAGATCCTGCAAAATGTGAAGTGTATCTTGTCGAGGGAGATTCGGCAGGTGGAACAGCTAAGCAAGGTCGTGATCGTGCTTTCCAAGCTATTTTGCCGCTTCGAGGTAAGATTTTGAATGTAGAAAAAGCAATGCATCATAAAGTATTTGAAAACGAAGAGATTCGAAATATTTTTACAGCTCTAGGAGTAACAATTGGTACTGAAGAGGATAGCAAGGCGTTAAATATTTCAAAATTACGTTATCATAAAGTAATTATTATGTGTGATGCCGATGTCGATGGTAGTCATATTTCTACTTTAATTTTGACATTTTTCTTTAGATTTATGAAAGAATTAATTGAGCATGGACACATATATATTGCTGCACCACCTTTATATTTAGTTAAAAAAGGAAATAAGAAAGAATACGCTTGGAATGATATTCAACGTGATCAAGCGAATGAAAGAATGGGCGGAAGCGCAGGAATTCAGCGCTATAAAGGTCTTGGGGAGATGAATGCGGAACAATTGTGGGAGACTACAATGGATCCTAATTTCAGAACATTACGTCAAGTAACTATTGATAGTTTAGCAGAAGCCGATAGAGTTTTCTCAATGTTAATGGGTGACGAGGTGCCACCAAGAAGAGAATTTATTGAGAAAAATGCAGTTTACGCAAAAATTGATGCATAACAATTTAAACGCTCGTTTTACTTGAGATAGCGGATGTTTATAAAAAAAATTAACTAGATTAAAAACAACCAAATAAACTTTAAAATATGAAAGTTACCATTATAGGAGCAGGGAATGTAGGTGCGACATGTGCAGATGTGATTTCTTATAGAGGAATTGCTAGCGAAGTAGTATTATTGGATATCAGAGAAGGTTTTGCTGAAGGTAAAGCATTAGATATTATGCAATGTGCTACTAATACTGGTTTTAATACCAAAGTATCAGGCGTTACCAATGATTATTCTAAAACAGCAGGAAGTGATGTAGTAGTGATTACATCTGGAATTCCTAGAAAACCAGGAATGACTCGCGAGGAATTAATAGGTATTAATGCAGGAATTGTAAAAACGGTGGCTGAAAATGTTTTGAAGCATTCTCCCAATACAATTATTGTAGTAGTTTCTAATCCTATGGATACAATGACTTATTTAGCATTGAAATCTACTGGATTGCCAAAAAATAGAATTATAGGAATGGGCGGAGCTTTAGACAGCTCTCGTTTTAGAACGTATTTGTCTCTGGCTTTAGACAAACCTGCAAATGATATTTCGGCAATGGTTATTGGTGGACACGGTGATACAACAATGATTCCTTTAACAAGATTAGCTTCTTATAATGGCATTCCAGTTTCTCAATTTCTTTCAGAAGATCAATTGCAAAAAGTTGCAGCTGATACAATGGTAGGTGGAGCAACACTTACGGGACTTTTAGGTACATCAGCTTGGTACGCTCCTGGAGCTTCAGTTGCTTATTTAGTAGATAGTATCCTAAATGACCAAAAGAAAATGATTGCTTGTTCTGTTTTTGTCGAAGGAGAATATGGTCAAAATGATATCTGCATCGGTGTACCTTGTATTATTGGTAAAAATGGAGTAGAAGAAATTCTATCTATTGAATTAAATGATACTGAAAAAGCCCTATTTGCTAAAAGTGCTGATGCTGTTAGACAAATGAATGACGCTTTAAAATCGATTTTGGTATAAAAATTACATAAAAGAAATAGAAGACTGCAACTTTGCAGTCTTTTTTCTTGAGATTAATTAATAAATAAATTGGTTAATCTTGGCGTTAATTATATATTTGCTCGGTTTAAAAATAATTAGGTAGCCTAAAATATTCTTTTTTACTGTTAAAAATGAATGTTAAGCGTTGCTATATAGGGTTTAAAGCAAAAATAAATAAATAAAAAATAATTAATTTTTAGTAATAATGCAGAATAAAGGACTTATTAAATTTTTCGCAATTCTATTTGCATTGGTAAGTATTTACCAACTTTCTTTCACTTTTGTTGCAAGTAAAGTAAAAAACGATGCAAAATCTTTTGCTAAAGGGAATTCTGAGAAGGAAGTAAAATATTTAGACTCTATCGGTAAGGAGAAAGTATTTAATCTTGGTTTTACCAATTTCACTTTCAATGAAGTTAGTGACAAACAAATCAACAAGGGTCTTGACTTAGAAGGTGGAATCAATGTAATTCTTCAAATATCCGTTAAAGATATTTTGAAAGGATTATCTAATAATTCTAAAAACCCAGTTTTCAATAAGTCTTTGGCTGATGCAACTGCCAATCAAAAAGGAAATCAAACCTATTTAGATGCTTTTTATGATGCTTTTGATGCAAATTCAAAAGGAACAGTAAAATTAGCAGCTCCAGATATTTTTGCAAACAGAAGTTTACAAGGTGAAGGTGGAGTAGATTTTCAAATGACAGATGCGCAGGTAAAAAAGGTTATCTCTAGAAAAGTTGATGAGTCTGTAGAGAGTGCATTTGGTGTTTTAAGAAAACGTATCGATAAATTTGGTGTAACACAACCTAATATTCAAAAATTAGGAGAGTCTGGAAGAATTCTTGTAGAGCTTCCTGGTGCTAAAGATGTAGATAGAATTAAAAAATTATTGCAAAGTACGGCTCAATTAGAGTTTTGGGAAACGTATAAAATTGAAGAAATTGGAAACTTCATGATGGCTGCTAATGAGTCATTGAAAAAAACTGAAGTTAAAACCACTGAAGTAAAACCAGTTGTTAAAGATTCATTAAGTGCTTTATTAGCTGATGGTAAAGATTCAGCTGTTGCCAAAAAAGGAAACAATCCTTTATTAGATAAAATTATTGCTCAAGGTGGTGGTCCTGTTTTAGGTCTTTTCTCACCAAAAGATACGGCTGTTATTAACGGATATTTTAAAAGAGCAGATATTAGAATCTTATTAGCAGGAGATCAACGTTATGCTAAATTTGTATGGGGAATTCCTTCAGCGATAAAAGATGCAAAAGGGAAAGATGTAGATGCAGTAGAATTATACGCATTAAAAGGAAATAGAGATAATGTTCCTGCTATGAGTGGCGGTGTAGTAACTGATGCCAGCGACACTTTTGGACAGGATGGAAGACCAGCTGTTTCTATGCAAATGAATGGTCAAGGTGCTAAATCTTGGGAAGAATTAACTGGTAGAGCTTATACTCAAAAAAGTAATATCGCTATTGTTCTTGATGATGTAGTTTATTCTGCGCCAGGCGTTTCTAGCGGACCTATTTCAGGTGGAAGATCTGAAATTTCAGGAGCATTTGATGTAACACAAACTAAAGATTTAGCGAATGTTTTAAGAGCAGGTAAATTACCAGCTGCTGCAGATATTGTTCAATCGGAAGTGGTAGGGCCATCCCTAGGACAAGAAGCAATTGATAATGGTACAAACTCAGCAATTTTAGGTTTATTTATTGTATCACTTTGGATGATGATTTATTATGGTAAAGCAGGTTGGTATGCTAATATTGCATTAGCGGTTAACTTACTTTTCTTATTTGGAATTCTTGCAAGTATTGGAGCTGTATTGACTTTACCTGGTATTGCAGGTATCGTTTTAACAATGGGTACGGCTGTAGATGCGAATATTATTATCTATGAAAGAGCAAAAGAAGAATTAAGAGCCGGTAAAACACTAGAAGAAGCAATTAAAACTTCCTATAGCTGGAGAGGAGCAATGTCATCTATAACTGATGCGAATGTTACGCACATTTTGACTGGTGCTGTTTTATTTATTTTTGGTTCAGGACCAATTAAAGGTTTTGCTACTACATTATTAATTGGTATTATAACTTCATTGTTTACTTCTATTTTTATTGCACGAATCTTTATTGATTGGAATATTAATAAAAAGAATGATTTAACATTTGTTACTAAATTTTCTAAAAACATATTTACAAACTTCCATTTTAATTTCTTAGGTATGAAGAAATGGACATATTTAATCTCTACTGTTATTGTTATTGTAAGTTTTACATCTCTAGCAATTAATAGACTTGATCAAGGAGTAGATTTTGTTGGAGGAAGAACTTTTCAAGTACGTTTTGAAAAACCAATTGAAACAGAAGTAGTAAAAGCAGAATTAGAAAAAGTTTTTGATGGTAGTGCGGAGGTAAAAATATTTGGTAGTGACAATCAATTAAAAATAACAACAAAATACAAAGTTCAAGATTCTGGAATTAAAGCTGATGAAGAAGTAAATAAATTGTTGTTTGATAATTTAAAACAGCATTACTCAGCAGGTATGACTTATGATAAGTTTGTAAATGCTTATGATGGGAAAAACTTAGGAATTTTACAAGCTTCTAAAGTAGGTCCAACAGTTGCAGAAGATATTAAAACAAATGCATATTGGGCTGTAATTGGTGCAATGGCTATCGTATTTTTATACTTAATGATTAGTTATAGAAAATGGCAATATAGTTTAGGTGCTATTGCTGCAGTAGCGCATGATGTTATTTTTGTATTAGGAATTTATTCGTTATGTTATAAGTTTATGCCTTTCAGTATGGAAATCGATCAGCATTTTATTGCTGCGATTCTTACCGTTATCGGATATTCTATGAATGATACGGTTATTGTATTTGATAGAGTTCGTGAATACTTAGCTGGTAATACTAAAGGTACGTTTGCTGAAATTGTAAATCAATCTATTAATACAACGATGTCAAGAACAATTAATACATCATTAACTATGATTGTAGTATTGTTAATCATGTTTGTTTTTGGTGGGGAATCAATTAGAGGATTTATATTTGCTATGTTGATAGGTATTATAGTAGGAACTTATTCTTCACTATTTATCGCTACACCAATCCTTGTAGATACAATCTCAAAAGAAGATAAAGACAAGGTTGAAATTACACATAAACAAGCTTAAAAATTATTTTTTAAATAAGGTTCAAAAAAGAGATTCAGCGAAAGTTGAATCTCTTTTTTTTTCGTTCAAGTTCTTACGTTATTTATTTTTACAAATTGTAGTAAGGAACCACTACGCTTAAGGAATATTGTTTTAAGAGCAGTAGGTTGCACTCGAATTGTAGTTGCAATCCTTATTCGTAACTATTAAGATTTCTTTCTCTTAAGGCGAAAAAAGAGTATCAGATTTAGTCTAAAAATTTAAGGTTAGCCAAATTAATATTCATACTATAAATCAGTATTATTTTAGCCAATCAGTTGTAGTTAGAATAACAAGAATTTTGTTTGGATATAGTCTTATAATATTGTGCTGTTTTTTATGTAGCATACATATTAATTTAATGTTATTTTGACAAGCTATAATAAAGAGTATTAACATAAAAAAAGCGTTATCTACTCTAATGCAGATAACGCTTTTATATGTAAAAATTATTTTATTTATAAACTAGACATTTCTTTTTGTGCTGTAAATACAAAATACAACCCTATCAGTATAAATGGAATACTAAGCCACTGGCCAGTAGAGAAAAGTCCTAAAGCACTCTCAAAACCGCCTTGGCTTTCCTTAACAGATTCCACAATAAAACGTACTGTGAATAAAAGCACTAAAAACATTCCGAAAATATATCCTGAATATTTTCTTTTTTCTGTTTTCCAATACAAGAAAAATAAAATGGCAAAAACAAAAATGTAACAAAAGGCTTCGTAAAGCTGAGTTGGATGTTTTGAAGGAACTTCTTCTAATAATGTAGCAAATTTAGGGTCGTTTGCTATTGCAGCATAAGCTGCTTTTGGATTGGCTATTTTAGTAGCATTTTCAGCATCCATAGGACTAAAATGATCTCTAATGAATTTTATTCCAAATGGCGAAGTTGTTTCATGACCTATGATTTCCGAATTGAAAAAATTACCTAATCGTACAAAAATAGCACCACTCGCAACGGCTATAACAACTCGATCCAAAATCCATAATTGAGGTCTTCTTAAAACGTTTTTACTGTAAAAATACATGGCAATTATTATAGAAATTGCAGCTCCATGACTTGCCAATCCTTGAAAACCAGTAAATTCCCAACCTTTAATAAAATGGAAAAGTGCTTCATTTGGATTTTCTCTAACAGGTAAAAATATTTCCAATATATGATTGCGATAATATTCCCAATCATAAAAGAAAACATGTCCTAAACGAGCACCGATTAAGGTTGCCAAAACAGTCCAAATAAACAATGAATCTAGTTTTTCTATTGATTCACCTTCGCGTTCGAAGATTTTTTTCATGATGTACCAGCCTAGTCCAAAAGCTATTACAAACATTAAGCTGTAATAACGAATCATAAAAAAGCCTAAGTCGATTCCCTCTGATGGATTCCAAACGATGTTTAAAGCATGTGTCATGTATTGTTTTTTTTTTAATCAGTTGTAAAAATAAATAATAAAAGAAAATTTCGTACCAATAAAAGGTTAATGTTGGTGCTTGCATTTTTTTTCTGGTACTGGATCGTAACCGCTTCCTCCCCAAGGATTACAACTTAAAATCCTTTTCATTCCTAAAAAAGCGCCATAAAACAAACCGTGCTTTTGTAATGCTTGTATCATATAAGTAGAGCAAGTCGGTTCAAATCGACAAGAAGCAGGAGTAAAGGGTGAAATCGCACTTTGATAAAACCGAACTAAAAGGATAAATGGAGCAGTTATTTTCATGATCTATTCCAGAAATTAGTTAATTTTAAAATGAGATAATTAGAGAATTGCTAATTATCTCATTTTAAAATTATATTGAGAATGTTGTTCCTTCTTTGCCATCTTTCAATTGAATCCCTATAGCAATCAATTGATCCCTAATTTGATCTGATAAAGCAAAATTCTTGTTTTCTCTAGCTTGCTTTCTCATTTCGATAAGCATATTTACGGTGCCTTCTAATTTGTCATTATTGCTATCTGATTCTTTATCATCTTCCAGTCCTAAAACGTCAAATACAAATGCATTCATTGCTTTAGTGAATAGTTCTAAGTCAGTTGCATTCAGCGTTTCTTTACCATCATTTAATAAATTGATAAACTTTACGCCTTCAAACAATTGCGCAATCAAAATTGGTGTGTTAAAATCGTCATTCATCGCATCATAACACGATTGTTTCCATGCTGCAATAGCAATAGTGCTTTTTGTGCTTGCATTAATTTCTTTTAGCAAACTTATTGCTTCCATCAATCGTTTGTATCCTTTTTCTGCCGCAACAATTGCATCGTCAGAAAAATCAAGAATACTTCTGTAATGCGCTTGAAGCATAAAGAATCGAGCTACCGATGCAGAAAAAGCTTTACTTAGAATGGTGTTTTCGCCAGTCAATATTTCTCTTGGTAAGATGTTATTTCCAGTAGATTTAGCCATTTTTTTTCCGTTCAAAGTCAACATATTAGCGTGAAGCCAATAATTTACTGGAGTTTGACCAGTGCAAGCTTCATTTTGAGCAATTTCACATTCATGATGAGGGAATTTTAAATCCATTCCACCTCCGTGAATGTCAAAATGATTGCCTAGATATTTTGTACTCATTGCGGTACACTCTAAGTGCCATCCTGGAAAGCCATCACTCCATGGAGAAGGCCAACGCATGATGTGTTGTGCTTCTGCTTTTTTCCAAAGTGCAAAATCTTGTGGATTTCTCTTATCGCTCTGACCGTCAAGATCGCGAGTATTAGCAAGCATATCCTCGATATTACGACCACTTAATCGTCCATAATGATTTGTTTTATTAAATTTAACCACATCAAAATAAACCGATCCATTGGCTACATACCCAATTCCGTTATCAATAATTTTTTTGATAATCTCGATTTGTTCAATAATATGACCTGTTGCCGTTGGCTCGATACTTGGTGGCAAAAAGTTAAAAGCATTCAGGATTTCATGAAAATCTACCGTATAGCGCTGTACTACCTCCATTGGTTCCAGTTGCTCTAAACGTGCTTTTTTAGCAATTTTATCTTCACCTTCATCCACATCATCTACAATGTGACCAACATCAGTAATGTTACGAACGTAACGCACTTTGTAACCCAAATGTAAAAAATACCTAAATATCACGTCAAAAGACATGAAAGTCCGTACATTTCCAAGGTGTACATTGCTGTAAACCGTAGGTCCGCAAACATACATCCCAACATTTCCTTCATGGATTGGTTTAAATGTTTCTTTTTCTCCCGAAAGAGAATTGTATATTTTGAGTATTTGCGTTTCGTATAAAGACATTTTTTTATTTTTTTTAGGAGCTGTTTCCTGCTTTTCACTTCAATCTTTATATTTTTAAGAAAAAACACAAAGGATTTACGCTACAATCAGGGCTAGGATTTAGTAGTTTAGTAACGAATAAATTAATTTAGAATCTGGTCTCTAATTTAATATAATCTAAAAACTCTCTGCGAGTTACGCTGTCTTTAAATTTTCCGCCAAACTCTGAGGTTACAGTACTACTTTCGATGTCGCTAATTCCTCTAGAATTTACACAAAGATGTTTTGCGTCTATTACACAAGCTACATCTTCAGTGCCTAATGCTAATTGCAATTCTTGAACAATTTGCATCGTCAAACGCTCTTGTACTTGAGGTCTTTTAGCATAGTATTCTACAATTCGGTTCATTTTTGATAAACCAATAACGGTTCCTTTTGAAATATAAGCTACATGAGCCCTTCCTATGATAGGTAATAAATGATGCTCACAAGTAGAATATACAATTATATTTTTTTCCACAAGCATTTCGCCATATTTGTAATTATTGTCAAAAGTTGAAGCTTTTGGTTTTTTTTCAGGATTTAAACCTCCAAAAATTTCTTTTACAAACATTTTAGCTACCCGATTAGGTGTGCCTTTCAAACTATCATCTGTTAAGTCCATTCCAAGGGTAAACAAAATGTTCTCAACGTCTTTTTTTATTTTTTCTATTTTTTCATCATCAGAAAGGGCGAAAGCATCCTCTCTCACTGGATTTTTTGCGGATAAACTAAAATGATTATCTCCTATTTCGTCTTGAAATTCTTCTTTATTTATCATTAAAAGCAACTATTATAATGGTTGTAATTATTTAAAGCGTAAAGGTAAATAATAAAAATTAAAGTATTTCCTTAGCTTGTATTATTTAATGTCAAACGCTTTGATGTTTAAATATAAATTTTGAAAAGGTATAGCTTACGCCTACTATTAAATTAATAAAGAATCTAATTCAATTCTTTAAACTGTCTTTAAGAATTAATGCTAAAAAGTAAGAGGCAATAACCCTAAAGTTAGTGCCTCTTCTATAAAAAGATTCTGTTTTATTAATAACAATAAAATAGAATTTATATTTTTATTATGCTTTTGTTTGTAGAGTATTATAAACGGGAATTGCAGCTTTTAATATTCTTACGGCACTAATCAAGTCTTCTTTCTTTAATACATAAGCAATACGAACTTGATTTAAACCCATCCCTGGAGTAGAATAGAATCCTGCTGCTGGAGCAACCATTACAGTTTCACCATTAAGGTCAAAGCTTTCTAAAAGCCATTGTGCAAAAGCATCAGCATTGTCTATAGGTAATTGTGCAATACAATAAAAAGCACCTTTTGGTTTACTAACAATAACGCCTTCTATTTTGTTTAATTCTTCCACTAGAGTGTCTCTTCGCTCTCTATATTCTGAAATCACTTCATCAAAATAGCTTTGTGGCGTATCTAATGCTGCTTCACTAGCAATTTGCTCAATAGTTGGCGGACTAAGCCTTGCTTGTGCAAATTTCATTGCCGTTGTCATTAATTCCTTGTTTTTAGAAACGATGCAGCCTATTCTAGCACCGCACATGCTATATCTTTTTGAAACAGAGTCAATCATAATCGCATGTTCTTCAAGTCCTGCAACATTCATTACGGAGTAATGAATATCTCCATCATAAGTAAATTCACGATATACTTCATCAGAAATCAAGAATAAATCATGTTTTTTGACTAATGCAGCCAATTGCATAATTTCTTCTTTAGAATATAAATAGCCAGTTGGGTTTCCTGGATTGCAAATAAGAATAGCTTTTGTTTTTGGAGTAATTAATTTTTCAAAATCAGCAATAGCAGGTAATGCAAAACCTGTATCGATTGTAGAAATAACAGGAACTACATTAATTCCTGATGCTGTAGAAAATCCATTGTAATTAGCATAAAAAGGTTCAGGAATAATAATTTCGTCCCCTTGATCCATAGTACTTCCCATAGCAAACATCAAGGCTTCTGATCCACCAGTAGTTATTATAATATCTTCAATATTTACAGGGATACCTTGGTTGGTATAGTAAGCAGCTAATTTCTTTCTATAACTTTCGTTTCCAGCAGAATGACTGTATTCAAGAATCGTTAAATCAATATTTTTAACAGCATTCATGGCAACTTCAGGAGTTTTTATATCAGGTTGACCAATGTTTAAATGGTATACTTTATTTCCTTTTTTCTTAGCTATTTCTGAATACGGAACTAATTTACGTATTGGAGATTCAGGCATTAGTTTGCCTTTGTTTGATATTTTTGGCATAGTCTTAATTATTGAATTGCAAATTTGCGATTTTTTTTCCGAATTTATTGCAAATTAAAAGTGTATATATTGTTAAATATGCATTTTAGAATGGATTATTTTATTATTTTTATGTAAAAGAATAACAATGATAAAAGCTCTATTTTTAATTATTACGATACTATTTTTTTTACCACTCTTTGCACAACAAGGATTTCAGTTTGAAAAAGAGGTTGATAGAATTAGTG